>JAISBH010000152.1 GCA_031266295.1 Oscillospiraceae bacterium
ACTCGTCCATATAGCCTTGATTCAGCTCACTGGCCAGCCGCGCGAATCTCGCCGCGATGCGCCTAATCAATACGGCCAGCTTGCGTCCTACGATATACAGCGCGGCGGCGGCGGCGACCGCCGCTATTATTATGGCCACTACCATAAATATACGTTCCAGTATAATCGCCAGTCTGCTGGGTTCCGCCGCCTCGGTCAGATCTGACAGATCCATACCCCCGCCGCCTCCGCCGCCAGGCTCCGAGCCTTGAGCGAACGTTAACTGGTTTAACAGCCATAGTATCCCCGTAATTGCGTACACCAGCGCCCGCCGCACCGCCGCGCCTATCAAACCTATATTCGCGACGACCAGCGTCAGCGCCGCCGCGCCCAGCACCAGCAGCGTATTCCTCCGTTGTATAAACCCGGACGTTTTGCCCGTCTTGCGCGACGCCGCGCCTACGGTCAGCGTAGAGTCGTTGAGCCTTAGCGCGGTCAGCAGGAAGTATATGGGCGCGACGGCGTTCAGCGTGGCGCGCGCGGCGTTTGACGTTTCCGCGCCCGATATCCTTACCGCTAGCGCTATGAACGCGTGCGCCCCCGCCAGCGTCGTCCATACCGCAGGCGAGGCCTCCTGTCCCGGAGGTTTCGCCGACGCCCGCAGCGCGAATAACCATAGCGCGATCAGCGGCGCGGCGTACACAACGCCCCACCACGCCCGGAACAATGTCCACGCCTGCGTCAGCATAAACACGCCCGCCAGCCCCAACAGTCCCAGCAGCCCGGCGCGCAGCCTGGATTTCACGAATACTACGCCCGGCCAGTACCCCAGCGACAGCGCCAGTGTGTACAGACCCATCGTCATCAGCCATAGCCGCGCTGAGTCCGCGCCGCCAAGATACGCCAAGTATAGCACCGCCACAGGCGCGCAGCCCAGCAGCAGCATTAAAAACGTCGTCGCGCGGTCGAACGCTCGGTGTGATCCGGGGTTAATGCCGGCCAATTGGGTCACCTCCGTTGGGGTGGGGGGAGCAGGTTAATCCTTTTTGTCGCTACTTCGGCAGGGGAGGGATCCCACTGTTTCACGCAGCGTGCGGCGCACCGCGTTTGGGCACTCCAGCATCTTTATGAACAGAGCCTCCACTTTCTCTCCTAAACCGATTGCGTAGAGGTCTATGCCGAATAACTGTTCGTTGTTTAATACCTGGCTCAACTGACCGTTGTAGCTGCCCGGCTGCCCGAACATTACCCCTTTCAGTTTTTCACGCACCGCCGCCGCGTATGGATCGGGGCTGATCGGCATGTCGCGTCCCTCGTCGTCCACTCCCATCAGATACCGCAGCCAGCCCGCTATCGACAGCGGTATCGCCTTCAATCCCCTCGCGTCCAACCCATCGCTCCTCGCGTACGCCTTCAGCGTTTCCCCAAACCTTATCGCCATCATCGAACTCTGATCCGTTGTAATCCTCTCCGGCGTATCCGGTATATTCGGATTGCTCAGCCTCTCGTCTATCACCTCGCGCAGAAATTCCAACGGTTTTATAATCTCCGGATCAGTCACCACCGGCATCCCCTCAACCGCGCCTATCATCTCCACCAAAGCCCTTATATCCTTATCGCCCATCTCGCTGGCTATAGTCGGGAATCCCAGCAGACACCCGAACGTCCCCATCCCTGTATGCAGCGGGTTCAAGCAGGTGCAGACCTTCATCCTCTCCGTCCGGTTGACCGTCTCCCGGTCAGTCATGAACACTCCGGCCTTTTCCAGCGGCGGTCTTCCATTCGGAAATCTATCCTCTATCACCAGATATCCCGGCGCTTCCGCGTTCACAAACGGCGCGATATACGTGCTTTTCCCTGTTATCCGGATGCTCATTCCCTCCAACCCCAATCCTTCCAGGTGCGCTTGTACGCGTGGATCGGGTCTGGGCGTGATCTTGTCGATCATGCTCCACGGGAACGACACCCTGTCTGATTCTGTCAAATAACGTAAAAACTCTTTATCCGCGAATCCATTCTCAACCCATGCCTTCGCTACATACTGTATAGACTTACCCAGCGTCTTCCCGTTCCTGCTGCAATTATCCAGGCTCAACAGCGCGATCGGCATCCCGCCTTTGTTGAACCGCTCCAGCAGCATCGACGCGGCTATACCTATCACACCCTTGACCCCATCAGGCCCTTTTTCCACGTCGCGCTTAACCGACTCTATCGGCTTGCCCAGCGGATCCGTCAGCGCGTAACCCTTCTCGGTAATCGTGAAACTGATTATTTGCATAGATGGTTCCGCCGCTATTTTCTTCAGCCTGGTCAAACCCTCTTCGCTTGCCGATGAAACGACGTCTGTCACGCTGCCGACGACTGTCTTGTCCATCCTGCCGTCCGGCAGCATCGTTACCAGCAGCGATAGATTGTCATACGGCGTATAGCTACTCGTTAATATCTCCTCGTCGAACGTTTCCGCCGCGATGATGCCATGATCCGTCAATCCCACGTTCAGCAAATCTTGCTGCAGACGCGCTATATACGCGCGGAATATGTTGCCCGCGCCGAAGTGCAGCCAGCGAGGCGCGCTGTTCGTGATCTTCTCCGCCGCGACGATATCGAATCGCGGCAGCGCCACACCTATCCGCGCCCATGCCTCGCGATCCTCCAGCGCATTCCGATTTAGCTTCATTGCATACCTCCTATTCATACCTCACACATATATTTTATTATACAACCTTTCCCGGAATCCTTCCGGCTGTTATGCCTCCGGGGAAATTTTTACAGGAACTGCGGATGTTGAATACTAGAATGAGCTTGCCCTGACGCGCCGTCGAATCTTGTTGAATAACACCCTTGTCCGTGATATGATAGTGGCGCGTCGTAAGGCGCGCCACGGGGCAGGCTGGATTGCTCTCATGTTCCCTTATACCCCCGGGCTGGGGAGGGAAGGAGCGTGAAGGCCATGCTTAGATGGGTACTGATGTATTTGATTACATATTGGCAGCACATTTTGTTCGCTGCCCAGGTTGTACGCATCAGGTTCCGTCGCAAAGAAAAGCGCTGATCAGGTCCGAACCCCTGATCAGCAAAACATGAGAGCATAGGCTATCCACTTAGTCTTGCCCCGTGATTAGATTATACAGCGGAAAACAGAATAATGCAATACCTTGCTGGAATATTTCTCAACCCATCAACGCACCGTCCAGGGCAAGTTCATTTACTTTTTCGAGAGCCATTAGAGCGACTTTCGTATCGTCAAAGGTAATTT
The DNA here is from genome assembly GCA_031266295.1 of Oscillospiraceae bacterium. Lineage (GTDB taxonomy): Bacteria > Bacillota > Clostridia > Christensenellales > Aristaeellaceae > BNUH01. The sequence goes on from JAISBH010000152.1 coordinate 3,236, forward strand.
TGACCTAAGGAACGAAATAAGTCAGCCACAACGCATCGAATTATCGCTGTTTATGTCGAAACAAAGTAAATGAGCTTGCCCTGGAACGAGGCGTGGTTGTATTGCTTCTGCGGGCGCATTCGCCCATAATGAGCGCGGGGAGGGAATTCGATGCGGGTAGAGCTGAGCCGGACGGCGGATGTCGCTGAAGCGTTTCAAGCGAGCGGCAAAGGATATGTCATAGAAACCGATTTGACGGATGAAGAAAAGGCGTTAATAGCCGCCGGAGTTCAAGAATACCGCGAGAATTCGGATTCTTTTACCAGCCTTGACGATTGCATCACGGAATGGGAAAAACTGCATAAACACTGACGACTTGCCAAACAAACCGAATGTCCTGTTCCCCTAGCTTTAACAAGGGGACAGGCGCGTTTTTGTGTTAGGGCCAGTTCGCGGGAATATACAGTCCGAATATTTTACAGGAACTGCGGATGCGCGCGGCGAAATTGTTAAACGCTAGTCACGCTGATATAGCCAGCCAATCAACCATCTGCTGAAAGGCGGTGCCGTATGTTTCGCATTGTATCCGCTCGCGAGGCGATCGACTCGATCCCCAGCGGCGCGACGATAGGAATCAATTCATTCCTTGCGCTGTCCAACCCCGCGCTGCTTCATGACGCTCTGACCGATCGAGTGCGCGAGACAGGCTCGCCGCGCGATCTGACGCTGTTCTGCGCGGCCGGTTTCGGCGGCTGGGACGAGACGCGGTTCGCCGATCCATATATCGCGCTGGGCGCGGTGCGGCGGATCGTCGCGGGTCACTATGCCAGCTCCCATGCGGCGACGCGTATGATCCGCGAGAATAAAATCGAGGCGTTCAACCTGCCGCTGGGTGCTGCGTCTCACACATTGCGCGCCGCCGCCGCCGGCGACGACGGCATTTTAAGCGACGTTGGTTTGAATCTGTTCCTCGACCCCCGGATCGGCACCTGCGCGGTCAACGAGCGTTCTCGCGCTGCAGGTTACGCGGATGAACTCGTCCGTCATGTCGAGATCGCTGGCCGTGAGACGCTGTACTACAAAGCGCCGCGCATCGACGTCGCGTTTATAAAGGGCACCTCTTGCGACCCGAACGGCAACATCTCCATGGAGAACGAGTACTTGACCGTAGACGCGCTCGCGATGGCCCAGGCCGCGCGGCGCGCAGGCGGCAAGGTGATCGTCCAGGTGGACCGCGTGACGCCTCACTTCACCAGGCCGCGAAGCGTGATTGTACCCGGCATACTGGTGGACTACGTCTCGGTGGACGACGCCGCCGATAGGACTGCGTCGCTCGATCCCGCTATGGACGGCGACCTGCACGTTCCCGCCAGCCACATGGATTACTTCATGAGCCGCCTCTCCGTTCAAAAGAAGCCGCGTTCCTTGATCGACGAATCGGCGGATATCATCGGCGCGCGCGCGGCGCGGGAACTTAAGCCCGGCGACGTCGTCAACATCGGCATCGGCATACCGGAGACGGTTGGACGCCATGCGTCCAAGGTCGGCATACTCAAGGACATCACCATGACCGTCGAATCGGGCGGCGTAGGAGGACTGCCAGCGCCGGGGCTTTCGTTCGGCGCGACGATCGGCGCGGACATGATCTGCGACATGGGCAGCCAATTCGACTTCTATGACGGCGGCGGGTTAAGCGTGTGCTTCATGGGTGCGCTGGAGGTAGATCGTTATGGCAATGTAAACGCGCATCAATCCAGCGCGGCGTTCACTGGACTGGGCGGGTTCGCCAACATCACAAACACGACGCCTGTCGTTGTGTTCTGCATGACGTTTACGACGAAAGGCTTGGAGGCGCGCCGCAAGGACGGGCGCGTTGAGATCGTCAGTGAAGGAAGCATCAAGAAGGTCGTTAGGGACGTCGCCGCGATCAGTTTTTCCGCTAAGAACGCTCTTAGGCACGGGCAGCGCGTGCTGTACGTGACCGAACGCTGCGTATTTCAGTTGACTGAACGCGGGCTGGCTCTAGCCGAGGTATACGACGGAATCGATCCGGATCGCGATATCCAGGCTCATCTGGACTTCAATCTGTCTCGCGTGTGTGATACAATAGACGCATGATTCTGTTAAACGCTCAAGACGTGCGCAAGGGCTTCGGCGCGCGCGAAGTATTGAAGGGCGTCAGCCTCACGCTGCAGACAGGCCAGCGGCTCGGCCTTGTCGGCGTAAACGGCTGCGGCAAAACCACCTTGCTTAAAATTCTCGCCGGGGCGGACTCGCCCGACGGCGGTATATTGTCGTGCGGCAAGGGTCTGCGCGTGGGCTATATGGAGCAGAACGCGCGGCTGACAGGTGGCGCTACCGTATGGTCGATGATGGAGCGCGTGTTCGCGCCGATATTCGCGATGGAGCAAAAACTGCGCGATATCGAATCCCTGATGGCGCAGTCGGGCGGTGCGGGTGATACTGTCCAAATGGATCGGCTGGCGCGCGATTACCAGCGCCTGACCGACGCTTTTGAGGAAGCGGACGGCTACTCCTGGCGTTCGTCCATATCGGGGATGCTGGTTGGGCTTGGATTCACGAAAGCGCAGTTTGACCAGCCGGTCGAACAGTTGTCCGGTGGCGAGAGGACGCGACTGTTCCTCGCTCGGTTGCTGCTGGAGAAGCCTGATATCCTCCTGCTGGACGAACCGACAAATCACCTCGATCTGTCCGCGCTGACTTGGCTTGAGGCGTATTTGACGTCGGGAGCCGGCTCGAGGCTGGCGATGATCGTCGTGTCGCACGACCGTTATTTCCTCGACGCGGTGTGCACCGACGTAGCGGAGATGCTGTTCGGCAAGCTGGAGGTATACGGCGGCAACTACACGCGCTTTCAGCAGCTGCGCGCCGAACAGTTTGAGATACGCCAGCACGCGTATGACAATCAGCAGCGGGAGATCGCGCGTCAAGAGGCGATCATCGCGCGGTTTAAGCAGTACAATAAAGAGTGGTCGGTGCGCAAGGCCAGATCTCGCGAGAAACTGCTGGATCGTGTCGAGCGATTGAACAAGCCGCGCGATGAACGCGGCGCGCGATTCTCATTCCGCACGAACCGGCGTACGGGCGACGATGTGCTGATCGCGCGAGGGCTGACCAAGTCCTACGGTGAGCGCACGCTGTTTAGGGGACTCGACCTACATGTCAGGGCGGGGGAGCGGGTCGTGCTGATAGGGCCTAACGGAGCGGGTAAGACGACTCTGCTGGAGGCGTTGATTGGCCGCGCGGAGTTGGATGAGGGCACGGTAAGGTTGGGTGCGAATGTGGATATAGGTTATTATGATCAGCTGCAGTCTGGTCTACATCCGGAAAAGACGGTGCTCGACGAGGTGTGGGATCGATTCCGTAGGATGGAGCCTACCGATATTCGATCCGCGCTGGCGCTGTTTTTGTTTACGGGAGAGGATGTGTTCCAGACGATATCGACGCTCTCGGGCGGTGAGAAGGGACGCGTCGCGCTGACCATACTGATGCTGCGGCGAGATAATTTCTTGCTGCTCGACGAGCCGACTAACCATCTCGACATGGATGCGCGAGAGGTGTTGGAGCAGACGTTAGCTGATTTCGAAGGCACGCTGCTGACGATTTCGCATGACCGTTACTTTATCAACCGAATAGCCGATCGCGTGCTGGAGATGACGCCCGACGGGCTGGTAGAATACTTGGGTAATTATGATGATTATCTGGCGAAAAAGGAACAGCGCGCGCCCATGGACGACGCTGATTCACTGGGCGTTACGCGCACTGAGCTGGCCAAACGCCGCAAGAAGGAGCGCGCGGAACAGGAACGCGTCAGGGTGCGCAAAGGGTTGATCGCGTCAGTTGAAGGGGATATCGACGACCTGGAAAAGCGGATCGCACTGATAGAGGAGCGGCTGGCCGACAGCGCGCTGTACAGTGATCCTGCAAAGGCGGAAGAGGCTGCAAAAGAGCATCGGTTGTTAACAAGCACGCTGTCGCAGAGGATGGCCGAGTGGGAGAGGGTGTCGACGGAAACGGCTGCGGAGTGATCTTGGGGAAGGGGGCCCCCCCTCTGTCGCTGCGGCGACATCTCCCCCTAGGGGGGCGATGAGGGTTGTCGGTTACGTTACGGAGTAGACTATCGGAGCACAACCGGTTGGCCGAAACCGATGGAATGTGTGTCACGATGGTCCAGGCGAAGCCTGGTCAGGATTCGAAAGGGCGGATAGCCCTTCGCAGGGTCCGGGACAGAGTCCCGAAACTCCCGTGCACCCCCCTTCGGGGGGACGGGGGCGTTCCTCG
>JAISBH010000155.1 GCA_031266295.1 Oscillospiraceae bacterium
TTGACCGTGTCGCTCGCGGCAATATACTGGACCTGCGCAAACTGTTTGGCATCCGCCGTAAACCTCAACCCTCCGCCTGAAATCAATTGTACACTACAAGGCTTCAAGCGCGGACGCGCTTTAAGACGCGCAGCGGGACACGCGAGGATCCGCCCCGCAATACGGCGATCCCGGTAGGGAAATATTGAAGGAGGATTATCTTATGAGGAAACTGTTGGCACTGCTGGTCTGCGCGCTGATGGTGTTCGGCGCGGCCTCCGTGGCGAGCGCGGAGGGTGAACTGGTTTACTTGATTACAATGGATCGGATGGATCAACACTGGGTCGCGGTGGATCAAGGCGCTAAGGATATGGCCGCCGCGCTGGGCTTGAATTACAAGTGGGACGCCCCTGAAACGAAGGACAACGCCCAACAGATCGAAGCGCTTAACAACGCGGTTTCGGACGGCGCGAGCCTGATCCTGCTTGCCGCGAACGACCCGGTCGCCATCTCCATGGCGGTCAAGGCCGCCAAAGACGCCGGCGTGAAAATCATCTACGTCGATTCCGGCGCGAATGAACCCGCTGTCGCCACATTGTCCACCGATAACTACAACGCCGGGAAACTGGCGGGCACGACGCTGCTGAACGAGCTGGCTGCGGCTGGCGTTACGTCCGGCAAAGTCGGCATCGTATCGGTCAACACGGCCACCAATTCCACGATGCAGCGCGAAGGTGGCTTCCGCGACGCGATAGCAGCGGACGGCCAGTTTGAGGTTCTTGAAACCGAATACAAAGACGGCGACGCCGCCGCCTCACAGGAAGCCGCGACGAACTTCATCAACGCGAACGCTGATTTGGTTGGATTGTTCGGCGCGAATGAAGGCTCCACCGTTGGCGTAGGCAACGCCATCAAGGCCAGCGGAGACGCGGGTATCGTCGGCGTTGGTTTCGACAAGTCGGACGCCATCCTCGGCCTTCTGGCCGACGGCAGCCTTAAAGCCGTCATGGCCCAGAATCCTTATACGATGGGATACCTTGGTATGGCGCAGGCATACGCGGCGATCAACGGTCTCTCCACCGGCCCTGCGGTCATTGACACAGGCGTAGCCGTTCTAACGAAATAACAGATCCAAACATATCCTCGTTAACCAAAGCGCCGTTGCTGAAAAGCGACGGCGCTTTTTCGCTGACGCTATAGAACGTACAGAGGGGATCAGCAATGGACGAGAATGCCTCAATCGGACATATTTTCGTGTGAGAGGCGGAAACCCGTATAAATCCCTTGACAATGAATGCTTAGTTCATTTAAACTAACCGCAGGTTATTGATAACTAACGTATCAATGACTCGAATAGAAAGGAGTCGACTGACCAAATGAGACTGATCCAAGGCCGGACGGGCCGGAGGTCCATCGTTTTTAGGTTGCTGCTCCTGCTCCCGCTGATTGCGCTGCTGACAGCGCCATTGTCTGCTTTTGCTGAACAAGTGGCGACCACGCGTTGGGGTGATGCCGCTGATGCTATCGACAAATACCTGGACGCGGCGTTTGAATACTATCTGGACAGCGACGCATCATCCGCCTATAACGCCGTAAACGACGCGTATTTCCGGGTGTATGAAACAACCGGTTTCGAACGGCAAACGATGAGTTACATATCCGGCCCGCGTAAAAACGCCGTTGAACTCCAGTATTCGACGTGCAAAGGTACGGTCAAGAAAAGCAACGCGGACGAAGAAACAAAGAAGGAGGTTCGCGCCGCGCTGAACAAGCTGAAGGCCATGATCCGCGAGGACGGCAACAAGCTTGCCATCAAAGACAGTGAAGCTTTGACGGAGACGAAGTATTACCTTCGCGGCGAGCTAGTCGAATACGATCCTTACGCCGATCTGGCGGGGGATCCGGACGCGGCTGCGCACTACGCCAACTGGGCGGAGGCTTCCGAAGCGGTCGGCGAATTGCTTGATACGGCGTTTACCGCTTACAAGGGCAAGGACTATGAAGCGACGCTTGATAACATAAACACCGCCTATTACAGCGTATATGAGGAATCCGGGCTTAGCCATAAGATGTTTACAGAGCTACCGTTGGAGGAACGCGAATCGGTAGACGCGCGCTTCGCGGAACTGAAGAGCATTGCCACGGGCGATCAATTCCTGCGCAAGACCTTTCAGCGTGAAGTACGCGAGCTGAAGAATGTGATCAACGCCAAAGCGGCCGCGATCGACGCCAAGGACGCGGAAGCCAAGGCGGCTCAAGCCGCGGAAGCCCTTACGGCAGCTGCGGATACTGAAACCGCCGCGAGTAACCCCACGCTGGTTGTCTTTCTCGCTTCATTCGGGATCATCGTTCGGGAGGGATTGGAAGCCATCTTGGTCATCGCCGCCATCATCGCCTATATGGTCAAGAGCAACAATGGCAAGAACCTGAAGAACGTCTATATCGGCGCGGCGGCTGGTATCGTGGGCAGCTTCATCGCCGCGTGGGCTTTCGCTGCCGCTAAGAGCGCGTGGGCGGGCGCTGGACAATCCCAGGAAGTGATTGAGGGCGTCACGGCCTTGATTGCGGTATGCGTGCTGTTTTACGTAAGCAACTGGATGATCTCCAAGTCTGAGGCCGCTGCGTGGTCCAGCTTCATCGACAACAAGGTGCAATCCTCTGTGGAGCGTGGCTCGTCCTTTGCGCTAGCGTTTACCGCGTTCTTGTCGGTGTTCCGGGAAGGGGCGGAGGTTGTGCTGTTCATTCAACCGATGCTCGGCGAAGGCAATCCGAGCATGGTATGGGCGGGTTTTGGCATAGGCCTTGTATTGCTGGTGTTTGTCTATCTGGCTATCGCAAAGCTGTCCATCAGGCTTCCCATCAAGGTATTCTTCACGGCGACAAGCGTCCTGATGGCCGTGATGTGCGTATCCTTCCTAGGATCTGGCATCAAGGAACTGGCTGAAGGCGGCGTGTTTGACGCCGTGTTGAGGGTACCCGGCGTTCCTGAAAACGACGCGCTGCAGATTCTGGGAATCTATCCGTATCTGGAGACGCTTGTGCCGCAACTGATACTCGCCGTCGTCCTGTTAGTAACCTTCATGGCCGCTCATTATCGCGGCAGGCTGGCGCTGAAGGAAGCCGCGATAAAGACGCAGGAGGAACGGATAATAGCGCTTTCTTCCGCGGGAGGTCAAGTTGTTCACGGCGACGCGATATAACCACCGATACCTTTGGGCGGCGCATCGCCCCGCTCGATGCGCCGATCCTGGTATATACAAAGAACCATAATCCGCGTTGACGCGGATGTTAAAAAGAGGAGAATATGATGAAGAAATTCCTTGCTTTGATTTTGAGCGCCCTGATGGCGCTGAGCTGCACCGCCGTTATGACTGCCGAGGAGATTGGTTTTGATGAATTCCCTATCGGCGAGGAGCAGGACGTCGGCATACTGCATGTGGCCGCCGTGTATTTCCAGCCCGTTGAAATGGAACCTATGGCGGAAGCGGGTTTGTCCGTGGAAGAAGCCGACCTGCACATTGAGGCTGACATCTCCGCCAACGAGAATGAGCTGGGCTACGGCGTGGGCGACTGGGTTCCCTACCTGACCATTGACTATAAGATCGTTGGTTCCGATGGCAAGGTTGCGGCTGAAGGCACCTTCATGTCGATGGCCGCCAGCGATGGACCGCATTACGGCGCGAACATCGCTCTGCCCAACGCCGATACATACACAGTGATCTTCACGATTCACAGCCCTGAGGAGAACGGGTATCTGCTGCACGTAGATGCCGAGACCGGCGTTGAGGGACGCTTCTGGACGGAACCGCTGACCGTGACTATAGAAGGATGGGAGTACATTCCGCAGGAATGGTGATCGTTTCTGTCGGATGGTGATTCGTTAACAAACCTATATCTACTGACACGCAATAGCGGGGGCTTGCGTGTCAGTAATTTGTACGTAATGCCCGCAAAGGGAGGCCTGTAAGGTGCTTAAGTATATTGTGACAGTCACGGAAGACTTGCTTATTCCGGCGACACTGGTCAGTTTGCTGTTTGCGTATTGCGAAGCGGTATGGAAGCGAAAGGGACGGACATTCCTGAATGTGGGCATAGTAGCTGGGCTTGCGACGTCAGCCGTCATGGCTGTTGTAAAAAACACAACCAAACTGATATATACAAATCAGTGGAACCTATGGATATTCATTGCGACCATTGCTGTTTCCACGCTGTTTATAATCTACACTATGGTCATTGGAAGAAAAAGGCAGTCAGGCGCGTGCGCTGCTATTTCTTGTTTGATGGCTGCCGCATTAACAGCGTTGCTTATTTTTTATGAGGCGCCGGACGTGTTCGCATACCCACTCCTGTTCAATACGGCGGGAAACGGCGTGCTCTCCGTTGATTATCTCGTACGCTTCATTGGATGGGGGCTGGGTTTGATTCTCTCCTTTGTATATATGAGGTATTTATACCGATGCGCGACCGCGCTGCGCCGCGCTCCGTTGCTATTGGTCGCCTTGTCCCTTGGTTTGATTTCCAACGCCGTGCGCTGTCTTGGGCAGGCGATCCGCCCATGGCTGACGCGCGCCAAATGGTTGCCCGGTTTCTTGCCGTCATATAGCAAGGCGGATTACCCATGGGCGTTCCCGTTTTCCGCTTTTGTCGCGAACAACACACTGTTGTTCAGCGTCGTTGCGGCGGGTTTAGCAATGGTTATTCCTCTAGCACTGTTTATTCATAATACGCGTATAACGGAGCTATATAATAACCCCGCGCAGCATCGCAAGCTCAAGTCGATTTGCAGACGCAATCGACGCCAGGCGACGACGGTCGTCGTCTGCTTTGTTCTATCAATTATGAACTTGACGGTGGTTAGGGCCTATGACAGCCGCGTTATCGAACTCTCCCCGCCGGAGGCGTACGCGATTGCTGACGATAATGTATGTATACCGCTGGCACAGCTTGAGGACGGCCATCTCCACCGATTCGAATACACAGCCGAAAGCGGCGTTAAAATTCGTTGGATCATAATAAAGAAACCCGGCTCCGCATCCTATGGCGTGGGGTTGGACGCCTGCGAGGTATGCGGCGATGCCGGTTACTTTGAGCGCGGTGGTCAAGTGGTCTGCAAGCGCTGCGACGTAGTGATGAATATCAATACCATTGGTTTTAAAGGCGGATGCAATCCGATTCCGTTGGAATACCGGGTAGCGGACGGGCAGGTGACGATCCCGCTCCAGGCCGTGCTTGACGGTGAGAAAGAATTCAAATAAGGAAGGGGCGATCGTATGTATTTCAGAATGATAAAGGGCGCTCTTTTCCGTCAAAGGGGAAAGATGCTGCTGATTGCCTTCACGATCGCGCTGGGAGCTTCACTGGCGACCGCTATGTTGAATACCATGCTCGACGTGAGTGATAAAGTGAATAAGGAACTGAAAACTTATGGTGCGAATATCATCGTCAAACCCAAGGACTCTTCCTTGCTTGGCGATATTTACTCTGTGGAAGGCGAGGACGGCGCTGAACTGAACAGCTCATATCTGCGGGAAGATGAACTGGGCAAGCTGAAGACCATCTTTTGGGCGTTTAACATTGTAGATTTCGCGCCTTTCCTCAATATGCAAGCCGTCATGCCCGATGGCGGCGCCGTCAAGGTGGTCGGCACATGGTTCAACCACCATCTGGATTTGCCCACGGGCGAATCACTAGACGCGGGTGTTATCGGGCTGCGTAGTTGGTGGGATATAACGGATGGCGCGTGGATAGACGAAAAGACGTCTGGTGTGAACGACGTGATGATAGGAGCCTTGCTGGCTCAGCGACTTCAATTGACAGCGGGCAGCCAGTTTACGCTGATCGGCTCAGCCGATTCTAGTGAGGTGACCGTGGTGGGAATCTTTGACGCGGGCGGCGACGAGGATGAGCAAATCTACGCCCCGCTCGATCTTGTGCAGGCTTTGTGCGGCTTGGACGGCCAGGTAGCGTCTATCGAGGTAAGCGCCTTGACCACCCCGGATAATGATCTGGCGCGCCGCGCTGCCCAGAATCCGGCGGCTCTGTCCATCCGAGACTATGAGACATGGTACTGCACCGCTTATGTGAGCGCTATTTGTTACCAAATCCAGGAGGTCGTCACAGGATCCATCGCGTCCGCCGTGCGCCAGGTGGCGGATTCCGAAGGAGCTATTCTTGACAAGACACAGCTGCTGATGCTCCTAATAACCGCTCTTAGCTTGGTTGGTTCCGCGCTGGGGATATCCAATCTGGTTACCGCTAGCGTAATGGAGCGTTCACAGGAGATTGGTTTGCTGAAAGCTATCGGCGCGCATGATCGGTCTATAACCAGTATGGTACTGACTGAGATACTGATCACAGCGCTGACAGGTGGAGCGGTCGGTTACTTCCTGGGATTCGGCTTTGCCCAGCTGATCGGGCACAGTGTGTTCGGGTCTGCTATCGAGATGAAAATCATGGTCGTGCCCATCGTTGCGGTACTGATCGCGTTAGTGACTTTTGCGGGCAGCCTTCCGGCGATACGCATGGCGCTGCGCCTGGATCCGGCGGAGGTGCTGCACGGCAGCAAGGCGTAATAACCGCGATACTATGGAGAGAGGGCGGTTTCAAGATATGAACAGGAGAAAGATGTTCCTGCGGATGATTACTGCGTCCCTGTTACGGCGGCGTTCGCGTATGCTGGTGGCGCTGTTGTCCATCGCTATAGGCGCAACCATTCTGTCAGGACTTGTTACCATTTACTATGATGTGCCGCGCCAGATGGGTGCGCAGTTCCGCAATTACGGCGCGAATATGATTTTGCTGCCCGGCGACGGTGCAACGCTGACGACGGACGCGGCGGAAAACGCGCTGGCCGTTTTCGCGCGGGATCAATTGATAGGCGCCGCACCCTATCGATATGTGCGCCTGGACATGGTGCTGCGCCAGCAGTCGTTCATGGCGGCCGGCACTGATTTCGAACAGATACAGAAAACCAGCCCCTATTTCAGCGTTGAAGGCCGGTATCCGGAGAATGAGCGGGAGGTGCTGGTCGGCAAGGATATTGCCGATACCATTGGCGTAAAGCTCAAGAGCGTCATGGAGCTGACTTATCGGCCGACATCGGCAGCCTCTCTCGGCGCTGCGCGAGACGACACGCCTACTCCTGGAGCAACGCTTAGCGGCGGCGCTGAGGGTTGGAACGGCGGCATGGTCTATGTGTCCGTGCGGTTGGACGGCGAAGGTTACATTGAAACGGTCGAGGTGGACGCGTCTAACCAAACAAACGAGATCGGCGGCCTCTGCGCACAGGAACTGTTTACCAGCCAATTTGTTGGTAAAAAGATCCCCGTGACGTTGGGTTCAGACGTGGATACCATTGCGGGAGCGACGATGACCTCCGCTGCGGTAGTGGAGGCCGTAAACGGCGCCAGCAATATAGCAAGCGTCGCCAACAAGACCAGCAATTTTACGGTCGTCGGCATTCTGGACACTGGTGGTGATGAGGAAAGTTATGTATTCATCTCTCTGGAAGACATGGCCGCGCTGACGGGTGAGGCTGGCGGTTTGGATGTTATGGAACTTAGCGTTTCGGCGGCGCAGGATGAGCTGGAACAATATGCTTCCGCTATCCAGGATCTGAATAGCGGCGTGATCCCCAGGCTGGTCAAGCGTGTAACCCGCTCTGAAACAGCGGTGCTCTCCAAGCTGCAAGCGCTGGTCTTCTTGGTTACGGCGGTCGTGCTGCTGCTGACGATGATTTGCGTATCTACTACGATGATGGCTGTAATATCGGAACGCCGCAAGGAGATTGGACTGCGCAAGGCGCTTGGCGCGTCTGACAACGGCATTAGGACAGAGTTCCTCGGCGAGGCTTTACTCCTGGGCGTGCTTGGCGGCGTGCTTGGCGCGATACTGGGTTTTGCTTTCGCACAATTGGTGAGCGTGAATGTGTTCGGCTCCTCCATCACCTTTCAGCCGCTGCTTCTGCCTGTCACGATACTGGTTTCCATGGCAGTCACAGGCGTATCCTGTCTGCTGCCCATCCAACGGGCGGTAGAGATAGACCCCGCGCTGGTGCTCAAAGGTGAGTGACAGCTATCGCCGATCGACAATAAGGAGAATAAGCGCATGAGCCTTTTGACATTGAAGAACGTTTCTAAGATCTACGGCGAGCTGAAGGCCCTCGATGATGTGAGCATCCACGTCGATCGGGGTGAGTGGATCGCCATCATGGGTCCGTCAGGATCAGGTAAGAGCACCATGATGAACATCATCGGATGCATGGACAAACCCACTATGGGCGAAGTGCTGATGGACGGCGTTGATATCTCAAAAGAAAGCAGCAAGAAGCTTACTGAAATCCGCCGTGACAAGATCGGCTTGATTTTCCAGCAATTCCACATGGTCAACTACCTGACCGCCGTGGAGAATGTGATGGTGTCCCAATACTATCACTCTATGCCTGAAGAGGCGGAAGCGCTGGAAGCGTTGAGCCGCGTTGGGTTGCGGGATCGTGCGCGCCATTTACCCAGCCAGCTGTCCGGCGGTGAACAGCAGCGCGTATGCGTGGCTCGAGCGCTGATCAATCATCCGGAGCTGATACTGGCCGACGAGCCGACTGGCAACCTGGATGAGGCGAACGAAAACATCGTGCTTGACCTTTTCAGCCAGCTGCACGAGGAAGGGACGACGCTGATCGTCGTGACGCACGATACCGAGGTCGCCAAGGCCGCGCAGCGGGTCATTGTGCTGGATCACGGCCGCGTCGCAATGGAAACCAATAACGCCCACGCCGGAAGCGCGAAGGCGTCTAGTTTTCTATGATATTGGCGGCGTCCATAGAGAATGCGCTATTCTATGCCCATCAGCGCCTTCGTTACCTCGTCCACGCCCGTGCCGTCCTCGCCTGAAAACGCTATGATTTCCCACGGCTGAACCTGCAGCGTCCGCGAGATGAGCATCATCGCGCGGCCTCTTTGCGCCTTACTTAATTTGTCGGCCTTGGTCGCGACAGTGATGTATGGCACCTTGAAGCGCAGCATGTAGACGTGCATCGCTATATCCTCTTTGGTCGGCTCATGGCGTATATCGACCAGATGCAACACCCGTCCGAGCCGCCTCGACGTGTTAAAATACCCTTCGACGCGCTCCGACCATCTCACTTGCTCCGCCTTAGACGCTTGCGCGAAGCCGTAGCCTGGAAGGTCGATCAGGTGTACCGCGTCGTCAAGCCTGTACACGTTGAGCAGACGCGTTTTTCCAGGGGTTGCGCTGACGCGCGCCAGGCCGCGACGATTCGTGATCCGGTTGATCAGCGTGCTCTTGCCTACATTGCTGCGCCCGGCGATAGCCGTTTCAGGAAGATCGGGGATCGCGTCGGGGGCGTAGCGATCCAGAGATGTTATGAACTCCGCTTTCATGGGTATATCCTTTATGCGCTCAACGTCCAGTTGATCGCGTCATCGATTGTTCTTAGCGCGTGGATATCCATCGCCTTGCGTGCCTGGTCGGGCACCTCGGTCAAATCCTTCAGGTTCTCCTCGGGCAGCAGCACCATCTTCATGCCGGATCGATACGCGGCCAGCACCTTTTCGCGTACGCCGCCGATAGGCAGCACGCGCCCGCGCAGGGTAATCTCGCCCGTCATCGCGACGTCCTGCCGCGCGCTGCGGCCCGTAAGCGCACTGACCAGCGAGCAGGTCAGTGTCACGCCCGCACTCGGTCCATCCTTGGGTACCGCGCCCTCCGGCACATGCACATGGAGGTCGAGCTTCTCATAGAAGTCCTTGTCCAACCCATACGCGTCGGCGTTCGAGCGGATGAAGCTTAACGCCGCGCGCGCTGATTCCTGCATAACGTCGCCCAGACTGCCCGTCAAGTCCAGCTTGCCCGATCCGGGCAGCGCCGCGCATTCGATCGTCAGCGTGCTCCCACCCACCGTCGTATACGCCAGGCCGTTCACGACGCCGCACAGCGGTTCCTTCTCCACGACGTCCGGCGCGTACTTCACCGGGCCGAGGAACGCTGTTATCCGCTTGTCGGTCATCGTCAGGGAGCGTTTGTCATTTTCCAGCAGTTCGACGGCGGTTTTGCGGCACAGCGCGGCGAGATGCCGCTCCAGTTCGCGCACGCCAGCCTCGCGCGTGTATCCGTCTATAACAAGCATGATTGACTCGTCGCTCATGCGCATCGTCTTATCGGTCAGGCCGTGCGCCGCACGCTGTTTGGGTAACAAATGATTCCTTGCTATATTGAGTTTCTCCAGGTTTGTGTAGCTAGGGATCTCTATGATCTCCATGCGATCCATCAATGGCTGGGGGATCGTGTCCGCCGTATTCGCCGTCGCGATGAACAGCACGCGCGACAGATCGAATGGCACGTCCAGGTAATGATCGCGGAACGCCTTGTTCTGTTCGGGATCCAACGCCTCCAAAAGCGCCGCTGCTGGATCGCCCTGGTTGCTGGCGCAGAGTTTGTCGATCTCGTCCAGCAGGAATACTGGGTTGGCCGTCTTGGCCCGGCGGATGCCGTTGATCAGCGAGCCGGGCAGCGCACCTATATACGTGCTGCGGTGGCCGCGTATTTCGGCCTCATCCCTGACGCCGCCCAGCGATATGCGAACATACTGCCGCTTGAGCGCGCGTGCGACGGACTGCGCGATGGAGGTTTTGCCCACGCCTGGCGGGCCAACCAGGCATATGATCGGACTTTTCGGGTTTAGCTTGCTGACGGCCAGGAATTCCAGCAAACGTTTCTTGACGTCCATCAGCCCGTCGTGATCCTCTTCCAGCACTCGCCGCGCGTCGGGTATGGTGATATCCGGCTCCAGGTACGTGCTCCACGGCAGGTCCAGCAGCCACTCCAATCTGTTCTCGATCGTATATGCCTCGGAGCTGTCGGGGTTGACGCGTTGTAGCCGAGCTATTTCGCGCGCAGTCTTTTCGCGCGCCTCTTCCGGCATCGCCTTCTCGCGCATGGCGAATTTCTCACGATAGTTGACGCCGTCAGTATCCGCGTCGCTCAATTCCTTGCGGATGGCGAACATCTGCTCGCGCAGATATGCGTCCCGATGCGACTTCTCCATCTGCCCATGTATGCGCGCTTGCAGCGATTTCTCAAGCGACGCGATGTTCTTTTCATGCACCAGTATTTCGCTCAGCGCGTTTAGCCGCTCGGCGACATCAGTCGCCTCTAGTATGCGCTGGCGCTCACTAAGCCCGACTACAGCGTTCGCGGCAATTACATCGGCCAGCTGTGTCAAATCCTCTATGCCACACATGGTCTGTACAGCGTCGGCTGAGATGCGCCCGCATTCCTCCGCGAATTCTTTGAGAAGGGTGCGGACGACGCGACCCAGCGCGATTAATTCATCTTCGGCGGCGGCGGTGGCATTGCCTATCCTGCTGAGTTCGGCCTTGAGGAACGGTTCCTCCTGTACGACCGATTCTATCTTCGCACGTTGGATGCCCTCGGCCAGTACCCGCACCGTCTGATCCGGCATACGCACGACCTGCTTGACCAGCGCTATCGTGCCCACATCGCAGCAATCCTTGCCGGTGGGCGCCATCTCCTGCTGATTCGCTTGGGTAACGAAGAATACCTTCTGATCGGCGGCGAACCCATCCTCAAGCGCGGCTATCGACTGATCGCGCCCTACATCGAAATGCACCACCATCGACGGGAACACGGTCATTCCCCTAAGCGGCAATACCGGCAGCACTATATGATCGCTCTTGGCTTGTTTCTTCATCCGCGGCATGACATAACCCTCCCCATAACCGGAACCCATATAAGGATTATACGGATTCCTGTCGACAATTGCAATAGGAGATGATTTCCGGTTATTTTGTCATGACGCGCGGAACATGGCGACGAGAAGATTCGTGTTCAATCTTAGGATCCTACCTCAGTATCTCCGACGGACACATTCTTGTATGGCACGAACCCTCGAAACAGCCGGCCGCTGTCGTCAACGCCTTCAATATACGCCCAAGTATCCGTGCCGTTGCGGATCGTGCCGAGTAAGGTCGCCTCCACGCCACTTCGCACATTGGTCAGATTTCCTTGCTTGCCGAGCGGATCGTCGGTAACGGCGCAGGATTTTGTGATTGACGCGGGTTCAGATGTCAGGAAGTTGTCAAATATGTCGCCGAAAAGCGCGTCGTCGCGAAGATCGGCTCGGCGGATGTACCCGATGCGCTGTGCGCCACCTGACGTCTCATAGCGGATACACGCATACACGGCTCCATCGTCCGACGACATGTCAAACCCATAAAAATAGAATATCTCGCTTGTGGCGACTGCGGCCTTATCATTTCCGCCGCGAAGATACAGCAAGCCAGGGCCGGAATATACAGGTAGCGGTTCCGGCAGTTCCATGAATGCGCTTGCCGCCCATGCGAACGCGAACGCATCCGGCGGCTGGGCAGCGACGCTGTCGACAGTATCGTTAATACTAATGTATTTTGCCAGCATGAACCCCGTGATTCCCTCCACCTCGACGTGGAGCCAATCCCCACCCTTGCTAAGCACAGTCACGGCAGTGCCCTTCGGGTACTCGCCCAATGGCGACGCGGAAGACTCGGCACGTTCGCGCAGCTTTAATCCGTAGCCTTGACTGTATGTAATCACGCCTTGAGGCAGCTCGAACGAACTGGACTGAGTACCATCGTCTGGGGTGAGCGCCGTAGAGAGCATGTACCCGGTCACGGAGCGGAATCCATCGCGCGTGGATATGGTTACCCTCGACCAATTCCCTGATTGTTCCAACACCTGCAGTTGGACGCCGTTGCGATATCGCCCGATCACACTGGACGATGTGGAGGCCTTCGAGTACAGCGGCGCAGCGCCGGACTTGTCCGCAGTATCGACAACGGCGGCGAAAACCTCGGCAAACGCCGTTATCTGGGATAGCGCAATAAAGCTGATAAACGTGAGAAACGCCGCCAGCGTTAGTATAACCCTTCGCCCCATAAACCCTCCTAAGTACTGGAATCCGTTCTTATTGATTAGACGCTGCGCCTGCAAGTATTCATCCGCAAGCAATCCCAATACTTCCCGCTATCGCTCAACGTCTGACGAAAAGCGTTATACACCTCAGGCACGCCAGGCTCATAATCCACATATATTATATATGAAAAATCGGACGTTCTTTGATACAAAAGAACGCGCTTGGAAAGGTCGGGTT
>JAISBH010000163.1 GCA_031266295.1 Oscillospiraceae bacterium
GCGAACGTATCCAACCCCCACCAGGTCGACTTGCAGCAGGTCGCAAACGAACAGGCCACTACCGGAGTCGTCCTGCCACAGGGCACGGCAGGTATATACGAAGGCGCGGCTGACCCGGAAAACAAACTGCTGACCCGCGCTGAAGTGCAGGCCGAGACGCAGGGCGGTATTCTCTACAAAGGCCAGCTGAAGTACGGCGCAATGACCGTGGACGATATGAACGCCATAACGGGTATGCAGACAAACGATCTGTGCGGCGTTCAGGCTACCAAGCTGACCTACAAATGGGATGGCACGGCCTGGCAGGCGCAGGCCAACGGCGACGACGTCACAGGGGATCTGTACGACATACTGTTCTGATACGGAACCTGGATAGACGGCAACACCTACCACGGCGAGGTATCCGCCCAGATCAAGTGCAAGGATGGCGCCGCCCACGACTGGGATCTGGTGGTGCAGACTAATCAGCTAGCGCCAGGCGAGGTTACTGACCTCGTAATAGGCAACCGAACCCTGCTGGACAACGCGGGCCTGACCGAAGCGCCTCCTATCGCCGCCAAGAACCTGACCGCCTGGCTTCAGGCGCTCCGAGACGGCATAAAGGGCGCGTTCAAGGCGCCGCGCTCCACCTCCGTCCCATTCACGCTGGCTGCAGCGGACTGGGACGAGAATAAGACGCAAACCGTATCCGTCACGGGCGTCAAGCTGGCGTCGAACGGCGTCGTCCTGCCAGACCACGCCATAACACAGGAGCAAGCGGACGCGCTGAACGCCGCGTCCTGCCTGCTTACTGATCAAGAGGCGGATGCTATCACCGTTACCTGCTTCGGCAGCGTGCCGACGGTGGATATACCGATGTTCATGCTGCTGCTGTGAGGAGACAGAATCCAAATGATACAGATACTGCACCGTTTCAATCCCGAGTTCTCGTTAATCTTCAGCGTTTCTCCCATGCAGACGCGCGTCGTCGAGTTCGACGGGCGCAGCTGGAGCGAGTGCCTGATCGATCGGACGTGCGAGATGACGGTTAACGGCGTCTCGCCAGCCGACTGCGCCGTATGGCTGTGCGGCGGGGGTGGCGGCGGAGGCGGAGGATGTCAAGGCTCCCCCAATGAAGGCGGTGGAGGGGGCGGAGGCGGAAGATGCGGCGCCTATACGAATATCCGTCTAGCCAGTGGCTCAATCGTTATTGGCGCGGGCGGTGACGGCGGTCTGGGCAGTACAGTCGCCGCCACCGCAAACAAGGGTCAGGACGGCGGCGTAACGCGGCTAAGCGTGACTGGACAGCCTGACCTGACCGCTAGCGGCGGCAACGCGGGTACACGCACATGGGGCGGTAATGGAGGCAGCGGCGGCGGGCAAAGCTATTACAGCGGTTCCACCGATTATGTCGGGCTAGGCGCAGGAGCGACGACCATACCATTCGGCGACGGCGTGAACTGGGCGCGGCTATGCGCGGGTGGTGGCGGCGCGTCGCCGATGATCAACTCCTCAAAGCAATACCTAGGCGGGGCGGGCGGCAGCAACGGCGGAAACGGGAAAGCGCCCAGTTTCGGCGGAAACTGGACTGGCACCACAGTGGGCGGCGAGGGTGGCGCCACAGGGGGCGGCAATGGCGGCAACGCTGCCTACAGCAGCCCGCAACCCGGCGGCGACGCTACATATTACGGCGGCGGCGGTGGCGGCGGGAGCGTATCCACCAAGAGCGGCACGGTTGCGCAGAATGGCGGCGCGGGATACAAGGGCTGCGTGATTATCCGCGTGCCGACGGCTTGAATAACGACAAACGCTTCTTATTACAGGCGCAATCAACGAGGTAAGCGATATATGACTCAAACCGACAGGCTAAAACAACGACTGGCCATAACCGACGCCGGCCGTGACGCGCTGCTGGCGGAGCTGCTGACCGAGGCGCGGGACTTCATGCTGTCGTACACGGGCAGAACCAATCTGCCGGACGGGCTGCTCAGCTGCCAGGTAAACATAGCCGTAGTTTGGTTCAACCGTCAAGGCATAGAGGGTATGTCGGCGGCTGACGAAGGCGGCGTTAAAAGGACGGTTGAGTCGCTACCGGAATATATCCGCAGGGAGCTTGACCAATGGCGTGTCGTAAGGACCATCGGAGGAGGGTCAAGATAGCGGTGTGCAGCGCTAACAGTTCCCTTCGGGGTCGAGGATCCGCAGCGCGGGGAACTTCGCGGCGATCGCGTCGAAGTCGCGGTCATTGTGCAGCAGCGGCATGTCGTTTATGATGGCAGTCGCGGCGATTAGCGTATCCATCGAGTTTCGAATGGTTACGCCGACGCGCCGCAGGTCTGCGTAAAGGCTGGCGGCGCAAATGTAAGTTCCTGACGATTGATCAGGGTAGATGATCGGGTACGCGTTGAAATAGTTCGTCATGCGCAGAAACTCGCTCGGCGTTTTGGAGCCTTGAAGAACTTCCTGCATAGTGAACGCGGAGAACCCAAACTGAACCTCCGCAGCGAGAATGCGCTTGAACAGCTCCGACTTGGGGTTGCTCCTGTTGCGAAGGAAGTCAATGACGACGGTCGTATCGACAAGAATCATCCGTCCGTCCTCGACGCGCTGCCTCCACGGGGATCGTAATCCTCGTCGAGACACCCGACCAAATCCCTAAGATCGGGACGCTTCCTGCCATCATCCCACTTGGGGGAGCCGTAGAGCTTATCCAGGGCGGCGCTCGCGCTGTCCATGAATCCGTCGGATCCTGACGGCGCGGAATAGTTCGGCACGTTCAGTGCCACTCGGAAAGGGAGCGCTCTTTCGCGGATTAGTTGGCGCAGGAACATGTTGAACGCCGTGGTCATGTTCAGGCCAAGCTCGGACAACAGCTCCTCCGCCTTCAGCTTTACGGCGGAATCGATGCGGAAGTTGACGTTTGACAATGAATTCTCCATGGTATCGCCTCCCTGCTTTGCTACTGTTAGTATACGCACAAATGACGGAAACGTCAAGCTAAGATAACGCAATCACCTTTACGTTAGGAAAGAATTCCTTCGGAATTGGCAGCTGGCAACGCGAAGCGGGCAGTATCTGCAGAATCTCGAAGAGATTCTACCTACCAACCCCGGTCAGCCGCGCGACCGCCTCGTCGGGCGAGACTACCGTTATTTTTGACGACGTGAAGTCCTTAAGGTTGCGCGTGACGATGTAATCCGCCTTCGAGCGTAGCGCGGCGCGGTATTGCAGCGCGTCCTCGAAGTCGCTGAAGCCCAGTTTCGGCGCGGACTTTACGTCGGCGGCGGTGAGGGGAACGATGGCAAACAGGCTCGACAGCTTGTTTATCAGAGTCTCCGGGGGGCGTCGATGGGGCTTGCTTCCTGGCGATGTAGACCATGTTCGCGATGGACAGCGCGCTCACGCAGCCCTTGACTGCCTTGGCCTCGCACAGCGCAAAGAGCGTCCTCGCGCTGGAAAGGTACTCCACTAGCGGCGCGCAGCGCGAAGCGGGCGCGTATCCGCAGAATCCCGAAGGGATTCTTTCCTGTCTGGCGAGGATGAAGTCCAGCAATACGTTTGTATCAAGATAGACCGTCATCGTACTTCGCCAGCCTTTCCGCGCGGATTTCGTCTAGCGTGACTTCGCTCGCGCCTTTCACTATCCCGTAGAGGCTGTCGGTTATAGGCGTGGGGATACGCGGGAAATCCAGCGGGCTAGGCTTCGTCAGCTTCGCCACGGAAACGCCGTTTCGAGTAATGATGAGATCGCCTTGAGACAATTGGTTCAGATACATACCTACGTTGTTTTGAAAGTCAGTGGAAGTTACGTACAGCATCGCGAGCGCTCCTTGTTGTCTATCTAGCTAAACGTATTATACGCCAGGTTAGATAGTTTATCAAGCGTATGAGGTAGATATATGCGCCTATCCTGTCAAGACCTGCGCAACTACGTTATCCGCGCGCCCGATCCCGCCCACGACGACTCGCGCTATCACTGGCTGTCGTCGCCATGGCTGATAACGGGCAAGGTCATGCCGACCAGCTACTCCGACTGGCGGACGCAGGATAAGGAGCTGCTCTTTGGGGAGATACCCGAAAGGGCGCTGATCATGCTCACTGAGGAAAAGCAGGCGCTGACGACCCATGTTGGGCTATGCGTGGAGGCCGCGGACGATCAGCCCTGCGACTACAGGGTGACGGGCGTACAGCAATGGCCGGGACACGTCCGCGCGTACCTGGCGTACATACCGGAGAATAAGAGGGGGTGAGGCGTCGCATCCGCTCCTTCGGGAAGGATGCGACGTAGAGGGGGTGAGGCGATGACTGGCCTAGTCGATGGGATGGGTAATATCCTAAACCAACTGAATCGGCTGGATCATGTCGGCGAGGGCGCGGGCGCGGCGATAATAAAGGTCGGCATGAAAATGATGGCGACGGCGAAGGCGCT
>JAISBH010000167.1 GCA_031266295.1 Oscillospiraceae bacterium
TTTACCTGGATACTCTATCCCGTAACGTAACCGACAGCCCTCATCGCCCCCTCAGGGGGAGATGTCGCCGCAGCGACAGAGGGGGTTCCCCCGTCGTCGTCGACGGCAATGCACTCGCAGCGACAGAGGGGGTTCCCCCGCCGCCGCAGCGGCAGAGGGCTTAACCCCGCACCGCCGCACTCACGTCTACATACTGGAGGCATAACCATGGCACAGCAATCGCACCGCCCGCCTTCCGACTTTGTTCCTCCGCCGCTGCCCGGCCGTCAGGGCCGAATGCCCGGCATGGGCCGCGTCCCCGGCGTCAAACCCAAGAACATGAAGCAAACCCTCCTGCGCCTATGGGCTTATTTCAAAACGGAACGCCTATGGCTGCTGGCCGTGCTAGCGTTAGAGGTTCTGCGCGCGTTCACCACGCTGCTCGCCCCTTACTGGATAGGGCGCGGCATAGACGCCGCCGGGCTAGTCGATGTTAACGGTATGCATCCCGTGCTGGTCATAGCGGGCTTGCTGGTCGTCGCCTATGTCGTCGGCAACGTCAGCCAGATGCTGGATAACTACATAATGGCCGCCGTATCCCAGCGCACGGTAAAACTCCTGCGCTCCGGACTGTTCGATCACATGCAGAGACTGCCCGTCGCTTTCTTTGACACGCACGCTCATGGCGACGTCATGTCGCGTGTTACCAACGATATCGACAACGTCAGCTCCACCATCTCCACATCGACCAGCCAGTTAATGGGGCTGCTGCTCTCACTGGTCGGTTCGCTGTTCATGATGCTGCGAATCTCGCCGTTGATGACGCTTGCGCTGTTGGTTCCCGCAGGGCTTGCGATGCTGCTCACGCGCTCTATCACCAGCCGCACGCGCCCGCTGTTCAGTAAGCAGCAGGCCACGCTGGGCGGCATGATGGGTCAATTAGAGGAAAGCATATCCGGCCTGACGGTGGTGCACGCGTTCAATCGTGAAGCCGAGTCGGTGAGCGCTTTCGACAAACTGAATTTCGACTACTTCCGCGCGTCGCTCTCCGCGCTGGTATGGTCCGGCCTGATGATGCCGCTGATGAACGTTATCAACAACCTGAGTCTGACATTTATCGCGTATGTCGGCAGCACGCTCACGCTGGGCGGGCTGATCTCTATCGGCGTGATTGCGTCGTTTGTCACATATTCGCGGCAGTTCATCCGTCCGCTGAACGACGTCGCGAATATCTACAACACGCTGCAGACTGCGGTCGCCGGCGCCGAGCGCGTATTCGAGCTATTCGACAACCCGGAGGAGGCAGAAGACGCGCCCGACGCCGTGCTGCTGGAGAGCGCGCGCGGAGAGGTGTCGTTTAAGAACGTGGTGTTCGGCTACGATTCGACGGCGCCCGTCATACAGGATGTGTCGTTCGACGTGCCCGCCGGATCGTCGATCGCGCTGGTCGGCCGCACCGGCGCTGGCAAGACCACGCTGGTGAATCTGCTCGCGCGATTTTACGAATTATCCGGCGGTTCGATCACTATCGACGGCGTTGATATTCGCGCTTATACGCGCGACAGTCTGCGCCGCGCGTTCGGGATCGTGCTGCAGGATACCGTTCTATTTGAGGGAACGGTGCTCGACAACATTCGCTACGGCAATCCGGATGCGAGCGAGGAGGCGTGCGCGGAGGCTGCCCGTCGAGCAGAGGCCGATCCGTTTATCCGCCGTCTGCCCGACGGGTATCGTACCATGCTGACCGAGAGCGGCGGCAACCTGTCGGCGGGGCAGCGTCAATTGCTGGCCATCGCGCGCGCGATACTGGCCGACTGTCCAATACTGATACTCGACGAGGCTACCAGCAGCGTGGACACTCGCACCGAGCAGCGCATCCAGCGCGCAATGCTCGCGCTGATGCGCGGCCGCACGACGTTCCTGATCGCGCACCGGCTGTCGACGATCCGCGACGCCAGTCGCATACTGGTGCTGGATAACGGCAGGATTGTCGAGCAGGGCACTCATGATCAGCTGCTCGCGGCGGGCGGCGTCTATTCAGGCATGTGGAACAGCCAGGCAGCGAACACAAAGACGTGACCAGCGGGCATTGGACTGTATTGCCAACGCTATCTTTTGTGTAACTAGAGCCTGTTCGAAAAATCACGCAGGGGCCTTGTAGCGTCTTTCCGCCCCATAAGGTAAGAATCCCGAATGGATTCTTACCCAGTCCCCACTGCGTTATTTTCTGAACAGGCTTAATGATGTACAACAAAGAGCCGCGTTACTGCGGCTCTATCGTTCATAATCAGGTTTTGCCCCTGTTACGGATCCTGCTTCTGCTTAAAGCTCTGCTTCCCGTCGACGAACGTCATGATGTAGGCGCTCTTGATCGGATCGTTATGATCGTCGAAGGAGTATGCGGAGGTGACGCCCTGCACGCTATCGGATGCCTTCAGCGCGGCCGTAACGGCGGCATAGTCCGTCGAACCGGCAGCCTTGATTGCCTTGCATAGCAGCAGAACCGCATCGTAGCCAGTCGCGTTGAACGCCATCTGATACGGCTCGCCATACTTTTCTTCGTAAGCCTTGATGAAGCCTTGTACCGATGGGTCGTCCGAGTCGGACGCGAAGTGGTCGGAGTAAAAGAACTTGTTCTCAAGCAGCGCGGTGTCGCTGATCGTGTTCTCGATACCCGCGATGCCGTCCGCACCCAAGAAATATACGTCCAGGCCGATTTCCGGCTTGGCGGCCTGCTGCACGATCAGAGCGGCGGGACCGTAGTAGTATGCAACAAATAGCGCCTGTGGACCCTTGGACGCTATGTTGGTCAGCTGCGCAGAGAAGTCGACGTCCGTCGCCGTGCCTGATTCATAGGCCACGACCTCCTGGCCGTTCTTGATGGCCTGATCCCGGAACGACTCAGCCAACCCGAGGGAATAGTCGTCCGCGATGTCATAGATAACCGCGACCTTCTCCGCGCCCAAAGCGTCCTTGGCGAAGTTCGCCATGATCGACGCTTGGAATGGATCGAGGAAGCAGGAGCGGAATATGGAGGGGTTGTCCGTCGTTACGTCATAAGCCGTCGCGGAGGCCGTGATCATCGGAATCCCGATTTCGCGCACGCGTTCGCCAACCGCCAGGGTTGGGCGGCTGGTCACGTCGCCGATGACGCCGACGACCTTGTCATTATTCACGAGCAGGTTGAACGCGTTGATTGCCTCAACCTCGTCGCCCTTCTCGTCATACCATACCATCTCAACCGTGTCGCCGTTGATGCCACCAGCCGCGTTGAGCTGCTCGACATACAGATCGACGCCCTTCTGAACCGCCAGGCCATATTGAGCCACGGCTCCGGTCAGCGGCGCCAGCCCGCCGATCTTGATTGTGTCCGCCAGCGCTGGCGCGCTTGCCGCCGCCAGAAGCACAACCGCGAGCATTATCGCGAATCCCCGTCTGTTCATCATGCCTTAGATCCCTCCCTGCTATATTTCCCCATGCGCGTGCATTCCAAATAACCTATATAGTATACCACAACGCCTCGCGAAAATCAAGCCCTAGATTCCTCGGAATATAATCAAAATGCAGGAATCATAGCGATTCCTGCATTTTGATTATCTGGATGAAGCTGGCTATCAGGGCGTGCTCGGCGGCGCCGGCGGCGTCGATTGCGGCGTGGAGCGCGCGTTCGAGCGTGGGATGGTCCTCTGCGCTCGATGGGTTATCACGGGCGTGGAGGGTATCGTTGACGGCGGAGCCGACTGCGGCGGCGGGAAGTTTACCGTTTGTCGCGCCACTCCGCTTAGCTGCTGAGGACCGCGGGTGTTCGCGCCGCCCGGCGGGCTTGGCGAGTATGGCGCGATTCTCGCGTCTGGCGTTCCGGACGGTATCGGCCGCAGATATATTGTGTCGCTTGGTATGCCTCCCCTAGAACCGGGAGGTATCGGCGGAAGTGGCGCTATCGGAGTCTCGCCGCATACAATGCCGCACTCTTTCTCGTGGAACGGAGGTATCATGCCGGCGTGCTGTGTGCCCGGCTGCACAAAGTCGCCCAGGCCTCCGCTTCGCCTTGTCGGCGGCTGCGGGTTCAGCATCCGCTGTATCTGTTCAGGGGACATAACGGACTGCAGCGGCGTCTTGGCGTCCAGGCTGCACTTCGGCGGGCATGGCGGCTCAGGCTGACACGGCTGCGGCGGGCATCCTACGGCCGCGGGTCTCGCGCCGATGGCGCTGGGCGGCAGCGGAGGAGGCGGAGGCATCATAACCGGGCGTGTCACCTCTCGGATAGGGGTGATAACAACGGGCGGCGGCAGCGGCAGCGGCGGCAATACCGGTGCTGGCGGCCGAGGCGCTTCGAGGATGGGGCGCGGCGGCGGCGGGATAGGATCCGGCTTGACGGGCTTCTTCTGCGGAAGCACGATGGGCGGCGCGAATATAGTTGGGCGCGGCGGCACGGGCCTCTGCGGCGGCGGCAGCAGCACAGGCGGCGGGAACGCCGGGGGATCCTCCGGATCCGGTGGAGGCGGCGACAGGAACACAATAGGGTCGGGAATGAACGGGGGAGGCGAATCTTCGAAGATCACCTGCGCCTTGGTCTGCGGGAATATGATCGGCGGATAGTCCAGATGAACCTGCTCCGTCGGAGGTTCTTCGATCGGCAGTTCCACGCATACGCATGTGCAGGTAGTCTCTATGATCTGCTGCCAGTAGTTGCACTCGTCGCTTTGGCGAAGGCCTATGCGCCTTCCGTCGGCGGGATTTTCCATAAACCATACCACACTGCGGGTCGTCTCACAGTCCGAGCATATCTGGAAGCACAGATACTTTGACGTTATGCGGAACGCGATGTAGAACTCGTTGCGGTTGAGTTCGTTTAGGGCGTTCACGCCCTCCAGGTTGCTGTTGCAGCGCATACATACTTCGTCGGGAGGACAATTGTTGTCTATCGGCACGTCCGGATCATCCAGGCATATCTTGTGGTACAGCGGGTTGCCGCAGGAGTCGGCGAACGCGTATGAAAATCCATTCATGCAGCCGCACGCGGCGACCACCTTCACGATGTCGGAGCATGAGCGGAACGGCCCCACCAGCAGCCTGCCGCACACGATGCGTACCGTTATCTCCCTATCCGGAATCAAATGCGATAATGGATTATTGTTGCTCCCTGTTAGGAATTTCTGGCATACCTGAGTGCCGTTGGCGCTGCATGAGTTAAGCTGACTGACACTTCTAGGTCTGCTTGTATACCGGGGTTCGATCGTGCCTGAGTATTCCGTTGGAACCATCCTCGCGAGGCTGCCGCTCTGCCCGGCGTAATGCACGCCCCCGCGAGGCGTCGATACGCCAGTGATAGGGTCGCCCGTGCTGCGCTCGCACTCATGTCCCGATGCGTACTCGCGCGCCAGGCTGACTAACCTGTGCGTGGCGTCGTTCTGAATCGACAGTTCGACATCGCCCCTAAACTTATCATTACACGGTGAAAACGCCGAATCCTCGGGTATGACGCCCTCCGCGATCCAAATCGCCGCCTGGGTGATATATTGAGCCTCATACTTGTCGATATCGGGCGCGCCAAGCTTCGTCTTCCATTCATCCAGGTCGGTGCCCTGCCCGTAACCGTTGGCCAGCAGCCATGACACGGCGCATAGCACGCTGGGGGGGCGGTCGTCTATCGGGATGCGTGCCTGCGGGCTGTCATACCCACGCATTCGATCCGACGCCTCGGGGTATTCGGCGGCGCTGCATCCGTCGTCCGACACAACAAGCGGTAGTAACGGCTCCATAAAGTATATAGGCGGCACGCAACCTTCCGTGTCGGATTGGTAAGGCACGATGTCGATCTCGCCGCCCGGTATGGCCTCGCCGGTCTCATCGTCGGTAACGGGCGGCATCTTCAGCGTATATCCGTGTAGCGCGCACGATGAGTTGATGGGCGACGCCATGACGGACGTCGTACTCAGACCAGAGTCGCCGATGATCGGGCCGTTGGATAGTTCTGCGGGCGGCTTCACGTTCCGGGACTCGGCCACCAGCCGTTCTGCGGTATATGAATTGATGTACGCATTGTTCAGTATCAGAGCGCGGCGGTCTTCAACGTCCATGCGCAGCTGATCCGCACCGTTGTTATACGGCGCCATGAACGGGTTGCTCATTACGCGCGGCGCACCGCCGATTATTTGCCGGGCCGAGGAGCTGGGCGACGCCGTTGGGTTTGCCGACTTGCTCCTGTAGATGCTGTGCTTACCGTACATATCCATGGTGTGCGGCTCAGTTTTAACCGACCGTCGCGCGTTGGTTGAGCCGCAAGACGGCGCGTCTATGCGTTCTTCGGCCGCCGTCGATGGCGCGGCCTGCTGATCCCTGTTGGCGCGTGAAATACGGTTGCACGGCATAGGCGTCCACTCCTTTGACTCTGAAACATCGTCGGACTAGTATATTCGTTCAATAACATGTCTTATGACATAACTAATTTGTCCCGGTTGTATGAGCTGAACGGTTGAAAACGTGGGCCGGTTGGGGTATAATATCTTTGCCGCTAGCAGGAAAGAACCCCGCAAGGGTTCTGCAGATTCGCGCCCGCTTTGCTTTGCTAATGGAACGGAGGTTTGCTATGCGGACGACATGCGCCAGGCCGGAAAGCTATTACCGTTCGATAGACATAACTAATGATTTTATGTTTATGACGGTGCTGGGGGAGAATCCGCATATATGCGTGGCGCTGCTGCGCATCATGCTGCCGGATATCAAGATAAGTCACGTGGAGTACAAGCCGCTGGATGAGCAGGATGTGCCACCAGCCCAGCCAAACGTGCAGCAGACGTTCTCGCCCGGCGTTGATATGCATGGAGTGCGCCTTGACGCGTACTACGCCGACGGGAATGGCATGTACGACGTTGAGATGCACAATGGCAGAGGTCTGGAGCTGCCTAAGCGGTCCCGCTCCATCCGCAGTGCGATCAATAACAACACGCTCAAGCACGGAGCGGATTACTTTGAGCTGCGGCCATGCTACGTCATCTATATCTGCAGTTCCGACCCGTTTGACGACGATCTTTATCTCTACACCTACGAGATGCGCTGCGTTCAAAAGCTATCCAAACGGCATAACGACGGCGAATATGTGTTATACTTCAACGCGAATGGCAAGAGTGGCGACGTCTCCGAACCGATAAAGGAATTTCTTAAGTATGTTCACAGTCCCAGCACGTACCCGGTTGCCGAAACGACAGTCGGCGTCGTCAGGGAGATTGACAAGTTGGTCAAGCATCACCAGAAAAGCCCTGAATGGAGGATGAAGGCGGATATGTTAAGCACGTATTGGCAAGGGGTTACGCATTCGGTGAGGGAGGAAGGCTTTCGGGAAGGCGACAGACAGAGGCAGCGCGCCACGGCGATGAAGCTGCTTACGTTTGCTTTGCCGGTCGGCAAGGTAGCGGAGGCTACCGAACTGCCGCTGGACGAGGTGGTTTCCATACAGAAAACGATGAGCGGCAGTCAGCCGCGCGACTCGCAGTGACTCCATAGCCCTGAATGGAGGATGAAGGCGGATATGTTAAGCACGTATTGGCAAGGGGTTACGCATTCGGTGAGGGAGGAAGGTTTTTGCGAAGGTTTTTGCGAAGGTTTTCGGGAGGGCTTTCGAGAAGGCGTCCGATTAGGCGATAGGCAGAGGCAGATGAGCATGGCGATGAAGCTGCTTACGTTCGCTTTGCCGGTCAGCAAGGTAGCGGAGGCTACCGAACTGCCGCTGGACGAGGTGGTTTCCATACAGCAAACGATGAGCGGCAGTCAGCCGCGCGACTCGCAGTGACGCCGTATATCCGGGTATGATCGACGCTGACAGTCATTACCAATGTCAATACCCGCGAAGCCGCTGGCTAAACCGGCGGCTTTGTTCGTTATGATCATTCAATATGGCTGAAAGCGTGCAATATTGGGCGCGAACTCGCGCCGCGCTTGTAGAATTCAGTGGGACTGGCTATAATAGCTACGCAGAAATCCGCGCGCGGAATCAATCTAATCCCTTGGGACAAAGCGAGCCATATTCCGCCGTCAAGGGATACGCGTCGCGCGCATAATCGTTAAGTATAGGATGGGCTGGAAAACAATGGCGAGTCATAACGGGAGGCACTATGAGCGATAACAGGAAGCGCGGCGGCACGATGCTGACCGGCTTCTCAATACTGGGAGCGGTAGGGCTGATATGCAAGGTTATCGGCATGGTGTTCCGCGTGAGACTGAGTGCGCAGATAGGTGCGCAAGGGATAGGGTTGTATCAGGCCGTGTACCCTACATATACCCTGCTGCTGACACTCTCGACGGCGGGGTTGCCGGTGGCTATATCCCGCATGGTGGCCGAGGCGACGACCACGCGCGACGAGCGCGGCGCGAAGAAGGTGCTTAGGACCGCGCTGATTCTTATAGGCTCGATCGGCGCCGTGCTGACCGTGCTGATGTTCCTGGGCAGTGGGTGGCTGGCGGAGCGGATAGGCGCGGCGGACGCGGCGACCGGGGTAAGCGCGCAAATGGGATTCCAGATGATTGCGCCGTCGATCGTGATAGTCGCGCTGATGAGCGCGTTTCGGGGATACATGCAGGGACATCGGATGATGCTGCCTACGGGCATGTCACAGTTGATTGAGCAGCTGGCGAAGGTGGCGATATCATTCCCGCTCGCGGCGTGGGGATTGAATAACGGCGGCGTCGCGATGGCCGCCGCGATGGCGCTGCTGGGTATAACGAT
>JAISBH010000128.1 GCA_031266295.1 Oscillospiraceae bacterium
ACCCTGCCTCAGCGCGCGGTGCAGATCAATGCTGGCGTAGCCAATATCGTCAAACGGCTCGGCCAGCATACGCGACAACGCTTCCTCTGGACGCAGCGAGCCTTCGCGTACACACTCCAACAGGCGCAGCGTCTTTTCCCTCTCTGCGACAGAATCCATTCCGCATTCCTTTCTGAATACAAAAAAATACGAAAACACACCCCGCGCCTTCTGGCGCGTATGACGTCTTCGTGACATCGTTGTAGATTGTATTATGCCCTTACTCGGCGGACAGCCTGCGTATTATGTCGGGCACCTCGGCGATATACTGGGCCATCGGCTTCTCGGCGGTACCGACGATGTTAACGCCGCACTTCGGAGCGTTTATCAGTATCTTCCGCGCCGCGCTTTCCGACACCGCTTGAGCGATACGCGGGCTGATCTCGCCCAGCATTGCGTTGACCAGTATGATCCCTATCGCGCCCACGATATAATCCGCCTGTCCGCAATTGAACGCGATGGCGTTCTCGCCCGTCGCACCCATGTTCGCCCCGGCGCGCAGCATAGCCGACGTCGCCAACGCGTTTGTACCCAGCGCGATAATCAGCGCGTCCGGAATAGCGGCATGGATAGTCTCAACGACGGCTTTTCCTAAACCGCCGCCCATACCGTCGATTACCAGGATTCGCATAACTGCATCACTCCCGCACCGCACTTTAATACTGTCTCATTATACCATACCTGTCAATAGTATGCGCGGCCATTATCGCGCCATTTAGTATGTGTGAGTTACCATAGTAAAACCTCTGTATTCGGCAAAAAATTCGATACAAAATTGTCACTTCTATATGGAGGAATTTAGTGGTATAATAGAAATAGGAAGTTGACGGAGGTGATTAGTGGGTGGATATTCAGGCGGATCGGAAGGTCAATCGGAGGCAGGACCTTAATAGCATGTTTAAACGCGTGGGTCTTAAGTTGAAGACGGACTGGCAGATATATGTGCTGCTATTACCCGCGCTGGCATTTTTTTTCGTGTTCAACTATAAGCCGTTGTATGGCATTCAGATCGCGTTCCGAAATTATAAGGCCGCATTCGGGGTTACGGGCAGTGCCTGGGTGGGACTGAAGAATTTCCGAGACTTCTTCACGTCGTATTATGCCGGGCGGCTGTTTATAAACACGTTCGTATTAAATCTATACGGACTGCTGTGGGGCTTCCCTCTGCCCGTACTGCTAGCGATTTTGCTCAACCAGTTCCGGAACCAGCGATTTAAGGCGTTTACGCAAACCGCGATATATGTTCCGCACTTCATATCGACGGTGGTTATGGCGGGTATGCTTTACCTGTTCCTGTCGCCAACGAACGGGATCATCAACCATCTAATGGGCACGTCCACCTATTTCATGCTTGAGCCGCGCTGGTTTCGGTCGCTGTTCATCATATCCGATCTGTGGCAGCACTCGGGGTGGAATACCATCCTCTACCTGGCTACGCTATCCGCGATCAACCCGGAGATATACGAAGCCGCGACGATCGACGGCGCTACGAGACTGAAGAAGATATTGCATGTGGATATACCGCACCTGCTGCCCATCTGCACAATGATGCTGATCCTCAACGCGGGCAGTTTGATGGGTTCAAACACCGACAAGGCGCTGCTTATGTCAACGTCTGGGAATACGCCTGTATCCGACATCATCGGTGTGTACGTGTACCGAATGGGTTTGGAGAAGGCGCAGTACTCATATACATCCGCTATCGGGTTGTGCGTAAACCTGATCAATTTCGTAATGATAATGTCAGTGAACTGGTTTTCGCGCCGCATAGGCGAGACCAGCCTGTTCTGAGCGGGAGGGAACGAGATGACTGCTGCAACAAAACCCGTCGCTAAAATCCGCGAGACCCGTTCCGACCGCATATTCAACGCAGTCAACACAGCGTTCTGGATCGTCGTGCTGGCGATAGTGCTGTATCCGCTGTATCTGATATTGATCGCGTCGGTATCTGATCCGGATGCGGTGATGATGGGTCGCGTGCTGTTCAAGCCCGTTGACTTCTCGCTGATCGGATACGAAGCGGTGTTCCGGCATCGCGACTTGTGGAACTCATACGTCAACGCGATATTCTATACGCTGGCCGGTTCCGCATTGAGCCTGGTCGTCACGCTGATGGCGGCATATGGACTGTCGCGGCGGTTCCTGGCGAAGGGACTGTTCAACTTCCTTATCGTGTTCACGATGTTCTTCACAGGGGGGCTGATTCCGACTTTCATCACACTCAAGGATATGGGTCTGTATAACACGCGCATAATCATGGTCATAATCAACTGCGTTTCGGTGTGGAATCTGATGGTTGCGCGCACGTATATCAAGACGACGCTGCCGGAAGATCTGTATGAGGCGGCGGTTGTAGACGGCGCGACGCACTTTGTATACTTTTTTAGAATAGTTCTGCCGCTATCCGGGACTATTATCGCAGTATTAAGTGTCTATTATGGTGTGGCGAGATGGAACGACTACTTCACCGCGCTGGTCTACATCCGAGACCGCGTGAAACTGCCGTTGCAGACGATACTGCGCGAGGTGCTCGCCTCGCTGACGACATCCACTTCTAGCGATGCGTTCTTCTCCGCCTATGCCAACGACACAAAAGGCATGACCGACGCGATGCGCAAGGCAGCCGTCGCGAAGTATTGCTGCATAGTGGTCTCGACCGCGCCGGCGGTGTTGTTGTATATATTTATGCAGAAGTATTTCGTGAAGGGCGTCATGATAGGATCGTTGAAGGGGTAAAGCGGTCAATCCCCTTGTGGGGTGATCATAAATTAATTAAGGAGGACAACCCATGCGCAAAATCATTATCTGGCTACTGATGGCGGCGATGCTTATCGTACCGATGAGCTTCGCATCCGCGGCGTTCAACCCGGAAGGATATCCAATCGTCGACGAAACGATCACGCTGCGCGCGGTGCAGTATCAGCTTGAGAACCAGCAGGTAGACTTTGACAACCTGTGGTTCTACGCCGAACTGGAGGAGAAAACGGGCGTGCATATCACGTTCGAGCCGATCAAGGACGGGGACTGGCAGACCAAGACGAACCTGATGTTCGCCTCCGGGGATTATCCGGATCTGATCATCGGCGGCGCGAATGGCACTGTTGACGTCGAGGAGTACGGCGTCGCGCAGGGTATACTGATCCCACTGGAAGAGGGTATCGATCAGTATATGCCTATCTACAAGGAACGGCTGACGCTGAACGATTCCAATGCGTCCATCCCGGCGTCGGACGGGCACAGCTACTTCATTGGCAACCTGACCGCGCAGAACATCAATCATGACGGCAACCACTTCATCAACAAGACCTGGCTGGATAAGCTGGGACTGGAAATCCCGACCACGATCGACGAGCTGACCGACGTGTTGCGAGCGTTCAAGACACAGGATCCGAACGGCAACGGCGAGGCGGATGAGCTGCCGATGATTGCGGCCGACCTGATCCATCAGACACAGGGCATCTATACTCACTTCGCGTCGTTCGGCGTACCTCTCAATCGCTTTGTTTACGCGGCAGTTGACGCCGCAGATCAGGTATACTTCATCGGCGACGCGCCGGGATTCCGTGCAGCGAACGAATGGCTGCATACCCTGTACGAAGAAGAGTTGATCGATCGCGAGTCCATCACCCAGGATTCCAACGTATGGGGAACCAAGATGAACGCGGGCCAGAGCGGCTACACCACGTATCTGCGCTTGATCAACACTGCGTTGCAGCCAGAGATCGCAGAGCAGTTCGTGTCGATTATCCCGCCGAAGGCCGAAGGCTTTGACGTGCAGGTACCTGTCATCCTGGAGCTGCCGGTTCAAGGCGCGTTGCTGACCACCGCCAACCAGTATGTCCCGGAGACGTTGCGCTGGCTGGACGCTCAGATGGAAACCGAGACGATGCTCGTATCCATCAACGGACCGCTGTATGAAGGCGCGCCGATCGAACCGACTCTAGGATTCAACGAGGAAACCAAGAAGTACGAAGTACTTTCCATCCCCGCGGACAACGGACTGTACAGTGTAGTGCCGGTAACGCACGGCCAATTCTTTGCGCCGGGCGACTACTACTTCGACATCTTCCAGCTGCCGCCGCATCGCATTGAACGCGCCGGCTATGCGAAGGATTATGCCGACGCGAACGCGCTGGAGCCGAAGTCGTTCTACTATCTGTACAAGCTGGCGAAGCCGACCAACGACGAAGCGCAGGAGATCGCGCGCCTGTTTGCCCAGATTGAAACCTTCCTGAAGGAATCAATCAGCAACTTCATCGTCAACGGCGTCACCGACGAATCCTGGGCCACGTTCCAGAGCCAGGCGAAGTCGCTGGGCACAGCCGACTATGTCGCGCTGTATCAGAAGGCATACGACGAATATCTGGCAGCGAATGAGTAACCCATGGTAAAGAAAGGCTGCGGTTTTTCGCCGCAGCCTTTCTCTTGTTAAAAGAAAAAATCCTTGTAAATCAAGGATTTTTTCGTGCAATTCAGTGCGGGAAACAGGACTTGAACCTGCATGAGCGTATTGCTCACTAGAACCTGAATCTAGCGCGTCTGCCAATTCCGCCATTCCCGCATTCTGGTGGATGGGGGTGGATTCGAACCACCGAAGTCTGTGACGGCAGATTTACAGTCTGCTCCCTTTGGCCACTCGGGAACCCATCCGTACCCCTATTGCACTCATACGAGCGCAGATAATCCAGTTTTGACGACGCCTGTCCGCATCTACGGTAGCTGGAGCTGGCGAAGGGACTCGAACCCTTAACCTGCTGATTACAAATCAGCTGCTCTGCCAATTGAGCTACGCCAGCAGCCCACTGGCAACAATTACATTACCTTGGCGACAATCGACCGCTGAGCGGGGGTTCATTGGTGGGCCTTCAGGGACTTGAACCCCGGACCAATCGGTTATGAGCCGACCGCTCTGACCGTCTGAGCTAAAGGCCCATTCATACAACGCATGCACCTAAGGCAAGCGACAAAGGAAAATGGTGACCCCTAGGGGACTCGAACCCCTGTTACCGCCGTGAAAGGGCGATGTCTTAACCGCTTGACCAAGGGGCCGATCTTTGGTCGGGGTGAAGGGATTCGAACCCCCGGCCTCATGCTCCCAAAGCACGCGCGCTACCAGGCTGCGCTACACCCCGTTTGAGGCGTCCATCATCGAACTAACATTCCAGAACCATTAAAGCGAATGAAGACGACGTGCGTTATGATATCAAAACCTGCGCGAATTGTCAAGGGGGTTTGCGCATCCGACGAAAGAATATTTGTGGTGCTCCGTTTGAATGATTATCTGCACAAGTTCTTCGGCCAGCATACCAATCTTTATCAAGCACGCGTTCGGGTCGATGAACATCAGCGTCTCTGCGAGTTCGCCCATCTTGGCCAACGCGGGAAATCTATCCGTCAGAAAATCGAAGTTGCTCTGCATGTCGGTCACTTCCTAGCTTATAAAGCTAAATAGTGATAGTATAACAGAATTCGCGGATATTTGCTATCGCTTTTAGCATTGCATACGTGCGACTCATTCCAATAAAGCGATTGTTGCAACCACCGTCAGCTGTTCTAAACGTTTTGACAGCATTTCATTGACACATTTCCGTTCCGCCGTTACAATTCTATTGTACTTAACGCAACAAAGTCATCCGTTTTCATGTAATGTCCACCGTGTCGTGAAAGGGGGCGGGTTCAGTATGAAACAGCGCGGGAAGCATGAGCTGTGGAGCAACGCCATCCAATACAAAGGCATCCTGATGCTGGCGCTCCCGGGGCTGCTGTTGCTGGTCGCGTTCAGTTATCTGCCGATGATCGGCATAGTCATCCCGTTTAAGAAGATCGATTACTCCAAGGGGATTCTGGGCAGCGCGTGGGTTGGGCTGACTAACTTCAAGTTCCTGTTCGCCAGCGGCGACGTCTGGCGCGCCACGCGGAATACGCTGGTTCAAAACGCGCTGCTTATATCGACCACGCTGGTAGTCTCGCTGAGCCTTGCGCTCGTGCTGTACGAACTGTCCGCGCGGCGGGTGAAGGCGTATATGACCGCGCTGTTTGTCCCTTACTTCCTCTCGTGGGTCGTGGTGGGATACGTGGCGTATACGTTCCTGAACCCGAGCATGGGGATCATAAATCAGATCCTGCGTATGCTGGGCCAGAACGGGCGCGTCAACTGGTATGTCGAGCCGAAACGCTGGCGGGCGGTGCTGACCATCGCGTACTTATGGAAGAATGTCGGGTACTTTACGATACTGTACTACGCGTCGCTGATGGGCATCGACAGCGGCTACTTCGAGGCGGCATCCATCGATGGCGCGAGCAAGCTGCAGCAGATATTCCGCATCTCCATTCCTCTGCTCTCGCCGGTCGTAATCATGCTGACGCTGCTGCAGATCGGTAAAATCTTCTTCTCGGATTTTGGGCTGTTCTATTTCGTGCCGAAGAACTCCGGCGCGTTGTACGCTGTGACGGATGTGATAGACACATACGTGTTCCGCTCACTGCAGACCTCGCCTAACCTGGGCATGACGGCGGCGGCTGGGCTATGCCAAACGGCGGCGGGATTCATACTGGTGATGGCTACGAACGCCATTGTGCGGCGGCTGGACGCCGAACGCGCGCTATTTTAAGGAGGCTTGTTGAATATGACAATTCGCGCTGGAGCCTCGTCGGTTACAAGAAAGAAGCGGCGCGTCGGCCTTCTCATAGGCAATATCGTCATAGCGTTGGTTGCGGTGTGTTGCGTGGTTCCGCTTCTGTACATCATCGCGATATCGTTTTCGGATGAGCTGGCTCTGGTGATACACGGCTACCGCCTGATTCCCGCGACGTTCTCCACGCTGGCGTATGAGTTCGTCGCGTCCAGCCCGATGCAGCTTGTCAATTCATATGTCGTCACGATTACGGTGACCACACTGGGCACGGCGGGTAGCCTGACGGTGACTGCGATGCTGGCCTACGCCATGTCGCGCAAGGGCTTTCTGCTTGGGCGGAAGATCAACTTCGCTGTATTCTTTACCATGATATTCAATGTCGGCCTTGTGCCCTGGTACATCCTCAACGTGCGCTATTACCACCTGAACAACACGCTGTTCGCGCTGATACTGCCGTATCTTATTGTGCCGTGGAACGTGTTCCTGCTGAAGGGATTCCTTGCGGAGTTCCCCGATGCATTGATTGAGGCGGCGCGCATCGATGGTTCAGGCGAGGCGGCTACGTTTTTCCGAATTGTTTTACCGAACTGCAAGCCTGCGCTGGCGACGGTCGGACTGTTCATCGCGTTCATGTACTGGAATGACTGGTGGCTGGGGATGCTGTACATTGAGAAGAACGCGCTCGTGCCGCTGCAGTTGATGCTGTATCGCATCATGAACAATATTGAGTTTCTGTCTACCAGTTTGAATACGGGATATATTCCGGTCACTACTACGATGTTTCCCAATGAGTCCGCGCGTATGGCTATGTGCGTGCTGGCCACTGGACCTATGTTGGTCGTGTTTCCATTTTTTCAGAAGTATTTTGTCAAGGGTCTCACTGTGGGCGCTGTTAAGGGATAATGTGTTTTGGGTTGCAGCGGGGCGTATGCAAGCCCCGCCAATTATAGAAGGGGGTCTATACCTATGCGTCAATGGATGCTGAAAATCCTCGCGTTCTCGGTCGCGCTGGCCATGCTGCTTGGCATGGCGGGTTGCGCGGTCGCACAGTCTGCGGAACTGGAGCCGTATCACATCAAATGGTACATCACCGGGCCTATGCCTCAGCCGGGCGAGGAGCGCGTCATGGCCAGGGTGAATGAATTGCTGGAACCGATCAACGCCACGCTTGAGATGGTCGCCACGGACTTTGGCAACTATGTTCAGAAGATGCAGCTGGTCATCTCATCGGGCGAGCCGTTTGATCTGTGCTACACGTCCAACTGGTCGCTGCCGTTCTATGCCACGGCGAACAACGGCGCATTTCTCGCGCTGAATGAGTATCTGCCGACATACTGCCCGACCATATTGGAAACGCTGCCGGAGGTTGGTTGGACGGCTGCGTCCATTCATGGGAATATCTACGCAATTCCTAACCTGCAGATCTGGGCGAAGGCGGAAGGATTCGTCATCCGCAAGGACTTCGCGGACAAGTATAACTTTGATGTATCCATACTTGACGAGTCGGACGACATGGCGACTATCGAGCCGCTGCTGGCGGCCATCAAGGAAAACGAGTCGCCGGAGATCATACCGATTGGCCTGTGCGCCGGGCGCGGCATCTACTCCAACCACAACCATGAGGAAATCGGCGGTCCGCAGCTGCCCGGCGTCGTGAAGTTGTATGACGACACCTGCACGGTCATCAACCAGTTCACCGACGAGGCGTTCACGTACACGATGAACCTCGCTCGTGACTGGTACCTGAAGGGTTACGTTGTGCCGGACGCTGCCGTCCTGGGCGACATGTACGCGCAGCAGAAGGCCGGCCTGATCGCTACGACGGGAGAAGGCGCATGGAAGCCCGGCGGTGACATCGTCGCGAAGCAGCAGATGGGTGGCCGCGACATCTATGACGTTCAGGTGTCCGACGCGTACATGACGAACGCCATGCTCATCTCCACGATGACGGCGGTCAGCGCGTCATCACCGGATCCCAAACGCGCGCTGATGTTCTACGACATGATGTTCTCCAGCAAGGAACTGTTCAACACGATTACGCTGGGTCTGGAAGGCGTCGATTACAAGTTCAACGAGGACGGTACGGTTTCGACGATACCGAATTCCGGATACGACGTGAGCACTTACGGCTGGGAGTTCGGCAACCAGTTCAATCAGTATGTAATGGAAGGACAGTCGCTGGACGTGTGGGAGCAGACGATCGCGCTGAACAGTTCCGCGAAGCCTTCCCCGCTGATCGGCTGGACATTCGACCCCGAGCCGATTCAGGCGGAAATAGCAGCGGTGAGCGCAGTCACGGGCGAGTATACGAAGCTGCTGCTGACC
>JAISBH010000228.1 GCA_031266295.1 Oscillospiraceae bacterium
CCAAAACTTCATTCGGTCAATGCCACAGAAAACCAAACCCTCCGTCAAAAAACACATGCTCCGAGCGCTCATCAGCAACGACACCCTCTGCGCTATCCTTGTCTCCGGTTCGTAATATCCTGTGAAATGACCGTGGAGGGTGGCTGGCGGTCATTTCATAGGGAAAGGATCGGAGTACCGATTGCGCTGTCGTGATGCTCGTCACTTTCAACAGTGTGGACGATTTGCTAGCCTGTTACGAAATGATGAAAGACGGCAGTATTACGGTTGATTCGTTCAAGAGTGCGTCCTGCGCCGAGCTCGGCGGTCAGTTTATCGACAGGTTAGGGGTGCGATGGGCGTTTATGGTGGAGACGGAGGCATGATGAACAGCCAAGCAATCACCGCACTGCGCCTAACATCATCAGCAAAGCACAGCAACGCAGTGCGCCGGAGATTTCGCTTGCGGCCATTCGCCGCGTCGCTAAATCTTCCGGCGCGTTAAGGGATCAGCCGCCCGACCTCAATTCAAACCAAAGAGGGGGCGTCGCATCTCCAAATCAATCCGAAGCGGCCAGTATGCCGTCGATCCACGCGAACGCTTCCGGCACGTCATAATCGCCCATGTGAGGCGTATCGTACACCAACGCATAGTTGACGTCCTGAACGGACGCGTCGCTCATCAGCTTGTAATATAGGCTGATGGAGATA
Organism: Oscillospiraceae bacterium; assembly: GCA_031266295.1. GTDB lineage: Bacteria > Bacillota > Clostridia > Christensenellales > Aristaeellaceae > BNUH01. The sequence continues at coordinate 691 of JAISBH010000228.1, forward strand.
TTGAACGATGTATCGCGGTCGCGCCCGCCATGGCGCACATACCAATACGGCGCGGCGTCGACTTCCGTGCCGATGTATTCCAGCGGGTTGATTAACCTCAATTGATCGGAGACGCCGCCGCTTTGCGCGGCGGCCCAAGCATCGCTTTCGCCGAAACCGGCCAGAGAGAACGCGGAGGCGATTTCCGTCGGCGCGCCGAACAGGCTTTGCTCGCCGTCGGGATTATCGAACGCGGGGCTGTCCTTCAACGCTGTTTGAGACGCGACGTACGCCTTGTACGCCTCAAAGTCGGCGATGACCGCTTTCCCGTCCGCAATCGTCACGCCGCGATCCGCCCATACGGCGGAATCAACCAGGACGCCCGTCGCCAGCGCCGTGTCCAAACCCTTTTCCAGCCAGCGGATGATGGTCGATTCCATCGTATCCGCCGTGAGCGCGGAACCGTCCTCCAGCGTCAGACCCAATCCCGCTAGGTATTCGGGATACGCCGCCGCCAGCGATTCGGATGCGCTCTTCGCTGCGTCGCTCATTTCATCCCAAGTTTTATTGGCTCCGGCGGGCGCGAATGGATTGCCGCCGCTGGTCGTGTACGCGCCCGCTTTGCGGGTGCTTGCGTACAGCCATTCATAGGCCATGTCCGCGTTGCCGAGATCCGTAATCGGGCAATATCCCGTCAGTGCGAATATATCGTCGCGGATCGTCGATACGCCGTTTTCCACGCCCGCCGCGCCAATCTCTTCGAGATAAGGATAGTAGTCGGGGCTGTTGCCCGACGCGCCGAGTATCGTTACAAGTCCGCCGCCGCCGCTTGTGCCGTCGGCGATGATGCGTTCTGCGTCGCCGGGCAGAACCGCGTCATTGTACCGCAGCCAGCGCACCGCCGCCTTCACATCCACCGCCACGGCGGGCGCTTTCCCGACAAACACGCCGTCCGTCGACGTCAGTCCGCGACCACGCGTGCCCAGGTTAACGACAATGAAGCCCCGCGCCAGCGCCGCGCCGACGTTGGACGCGCCCCCGCCCATCTCCCCGGCTTCCGCGCCGTCGAACACCGCGCCGTCGTTTAGCAAGGGTGAATTCGCCGTACTGAACCACCCCGCGTTGCCCGTGACGACGTATATCGGGGCGGTTTGGCTGTCCATTGAATCCTCTGGAATATAGATTGACAGGCTTTGATACGCCAGGGGATTCGTCGGGGGAGGTCCGAACAAACCCGGTTCCAGTTTCATTTCGATAGGCTTCGCGACATACGGTATGGCTTCGTACGCCAGCACTTCGATGGGCGTTCCGTCTACCGTAACATGGAGCGTCGCGGATTCGAGCGAGGGATCGAACGCCAGCGGGTCGTCCGCCGCCAGCACGGCCGGCGCGGCGATCACACCCAAAACCAAGGGCAGGCAGAGCAGGACGGCAATCGGTTTTCGCATGGGGATCCTCCTTTATATTGTTATAAACGCTGTCACCCGAACAGCAGGCCAAACAGAATCGTCAGCGGAAACACGAAGATGAACGCGGGTAGGAAGTTGATCGTCCTGAATTTCTTGACGTCCAGCAGGGTCAGCCCAATGGCAAGGTCGATCAGCCCGCCGACGGCGTTGAAGTTCATGATCTGTTGCTGGGAGATGACGGGGTAGATCCATCTCGCCAAAAGAAACAGCGTCATGTACACACAGAACTGGGCGACGCCGATGAGTGAGACGGCCTTCCCCAAACTCGCGGCAAACACTAGCGCCGTGAAGAAGTCAAGCGCCGCTTTCGCTACGAGTATGGACGGATCGCCCTCGAAACCTTCCTTGAGTATGCCGAACACGCCCGTGCCGCTCACGACAAACAGTGTGACCAGCACGCAGAAACGGGACGTCCAATCGCCGCCGCGTTCGGGCGAACCCGCCGCCCCACCGTGTTTCAGCAGCGTATGGACGGCCTTTCGCACAAGATTGTCCAACCCCATCGATTCCCCGGCGATCGTCCCCAGTATAAGCGAGAGGATCACCGCCGTGAGGTTTTGCAGCTTGACGATGTTTACAATCGCGATCACGAGCGCGCAAAGCCCCATCAGGCTTTCGAGCAGCCGCTTTTTTCCCTCCGATAACCGGTTGCCTAGCGCCGCCCCCGCCAGGCCGCCCAGCGCGAGCGCGCCGGAATTGACGATGGCCCCGATTGGCATATACAGCCTTCTTTACATTTCGCGCGTTGCGCGATTTTAAGTTGTACGCTACGCGGTTTTTCGGTCAGGTGCTATGAGGTTTCCCGGTTACGCGTCACGCGATTTTCCGGACGGCGCTTTCCTGCCCGCAAACGCGATCGATCCATGCAAACAGCGCGTCTAGGTCGTAGTCGCCCGCGTGAGGCACGCCCCACGGCGCGCCGTAATCCACAGAACAACCCTGTTCCAGAAGCTTCAGCACGAGCATGGACGATATCGCCAGCGACGTGTCGCGGTCGGCTTCGCCGTGGCGGATGCGCCAATGCTTTGCGAGCGTCACGCCTGCCTTGCCGATGTGCGGCATGGGGTTCAGCAGCTCGACGATCGACGGGTCGCACATCGCGCCGTTCACTTTGCTATGCAGATACGAGTACAGCGTGAAATGCCTTCCATGGATCTCTTGGGCGGGGATTGCGTCGACGCCGAACAGATGGTTCTCCGGGCTTTCCAGCGACAAGCCGTCGAAGGCGGGCGCGGTTTTCATGCGGGTGATCGCTCTAGCGTAAGCCGAAAAATCCATATCGATCGCGCGCGCCGCGCCGTCCATGGCAAGCCAATTCATGCCCGATAGCCCCTCGCCGCAGTCAATCGCCGCCCGCGCGGAGTCCAGCACGATCGACTTCACATATTCCTTGAACGATCCTTCGCCGTTTCCATCCAGCGTAAGCTGCCGCCCGTCCTTCATGAGATTCTGACTGTTGACATACGCAGGGAACAACTTTGCCAGATCGTTCGATACGGCGATCTGTTCCCCCGTCATCTTGCCGTCCTCAGGGGTGAAGGACGGACGCCCGCCTTCGCGCGGTTTCATCTTCATGCGATGATACTCGTTCACGCCCTGGAACTGCCACTCGTATGCGGCGTCCGCGTTTTCCAGGTTGATGATCGGGCAATAGCAAGACGCGGCGAATACGTCGTCGCGTTCGTGGGCCGCGCCGATGGGATCGAGATAAGCGTCGTAGCCAGCGTCGTTCCCCGTCGCGCCCATCAGCGCGGACAGAGCGCCGCCCGCGCTTGTGCCGTTCGTGATGATCCTTTCGGTATCGCCGGGCAGATCCCCCGCGATATGCCGGAGGCAACGCACGGCGGCCTTGTAATCCGCGATGCACGCGGGCGCTTTGCCTTGGGGCTGCGATCTGCCGCGAATGGCGGGGCACGCTGTTACATAGCCGTGCTCCAGCGCGCGGAATACTGAATTGGGAACGGGCGGCCCGTATACGTTCAAGCCTGGTTCAGCAAGGGGGCCGGGCATGTATCCGCCGACCGTGTTGGGCAGGAAGATCGGCGCGGTGGCCCGCGTGTAACCGTTGATCTCGCCGCCGCTCAGGTACGCCTTGGGGGCGAACAGGTTCATGGATTGGAACGCGGGGTTTACAGGGTTATCCGCGTAAACCAGGTTATTGTAGCACACGCACTCCAGCGATTCATTGCCGGCGTGAAATGTTCTGATATCATAGTCGTTCTTGTCAAACACCACGCTTGTTACGCCTCCTGCCGCGCCGTCAGCACGGCTTCTTCCTTGCGTCGATTGTTCATGACGCTGCGCCGCCGCATCTGGAACATATCAAAGCCCAGCACGCACAGCATGATGACGCCCTTGGCGATGTACTGAAAGTACGGATTCCATCCCGCTAATTGCATACCGTTGGATATAAGCGCGACCAGCAGAATCCCCGCCACGCAGTTGCTGATCTTCCCTTCCCCGCCGCGTATGGATACGCCGCCCAGCAGTATGCCCGTCAGGATGTTGATCTCTACGCCTGCGGCGGTGTTCGCCGCCGCCGCGCCCGTGCGGCCTATGAGTATGACCGCCGCGACTCCGAGGAAAAACCCCACCAGCGCGCCTATGATGTACTTCATCTTCATCACGTTGATGCCGGCCAGCCGCGCGGCGGTCAGGTTGCCGCCCATGGAGAACACCTGTCGGCCAAAGTATGTGCGGCTGAGTACGAAACTCATGATTACCACGAAAGCCGCCATTAGGAGCGTGGCATAGGTGAGGCTGGGATGCAACAGCGTCCCCTGCGCGATGTTTTTGAACGCGATCGGCAGATTGGAAATCGTTTTCGAGTTGGTGATGACGTACGCGAATCCTTGGAACAGCGTCGCCTCGCCGATGGTGACGAATATGCGCGGTATACCCAGCAACTGCGTCAGGAAGGTGGTCAGCATCGCCAGGGCGACGCTGGTCAATATCGTCACGGCGACGATCACGGGCACGGGTATGCCGGTGCGCGTCAGCAACATGGCGCACAGTACGCCGCAGATGCTCATGTGGTACCCTACCGACATATCCAAATCGCCGCCGATCATGATCAGCGCGATGCCGCACATAGCGATGATCGTGTAGGCGTTCTGGTTGAGTATGTTGAGCGCGTTCGTAACGGTTAAGAAGTTGGCGGTCGTCGCGCTGAAGAGCGCTCCTGCGAAGATCAGCAGAACCAGCGCCAGATTCTTCTGGCAAAAATCGATTGATTTCCTCATAAAGATCATCCCTTCGACTGCGTGGAATGACGCCCCCCGCCCAGATTGAATGATGTTGAATGGTTTTAATCGGAGTTCCGTCCCGCGCCCACAGTAATATTCATTCAAACGGAATAGCCCGACGCCAGTTCGAGTATGCGGTCCTGGCTGAACGCTTCGCGCGCCAGCTCGCCCGTCTTGCGCCCTTCATACATCACTGCGATGCGATCCGACATGCCCAGCAGCTCCTCCATGTCGGAGGTGATCATGATGATGGCGTTGCCGGTTTCCGCCAAGCGGTTCATCAGGCGGTATATCTCCTGCTTCGCCCCAACGTCTATACCTCGCGTGGGCTCGTCGAATATCAAAATATCCGCCTCGGCGGCCAGCGCGCGCGCCACGACGACCTTCTGCTGATTGCCGCCTGAAAGGTTGCGCACCACCTGCCGCGTGGACGGCGTCTTGATCCGCAGCGCGTCCACGTATTGATCGGTGAGCGCTTCCACTTTCTTCTGGTTGACGACGCCGAATCGCGACAGTCGCTTGAAACTCATGCTGGGTATGTTCCAGTCGACGGCGAAGTCCATGAACAAACCTTCCGACTTGCGATCCTCGGGGATCAAACCGACGCCGATGTTCAGCGCGTCCGATACACAGCCGAACCGCCGCGACTTGCCCTTCGCGCGGATCTCGCCGGAAACGGGTTTCACGTCGCCGCATATCATCTTCGCCAGCTCCGTGCGTCCCGCGCCGACAAGCCCGGCCAAGCCGAGCACCTCGCCCTTTCGAACCGTCAGATCCATATCAAAATCGCCGTTCCCGGTGAGGGATATCACCTCAAGCGCAATCTCACCCATTCTGGAGCGGCGTTCGGGGAATGTTTCGCTTAACTCCCGCCCCACCATGTGTCGTATCAAGCCGCGCCGGTCGATGTCGCGCAGACGCTCGGTCGTGATGTACCGCCCGTCGCGCAGTATCGACACGCGGTCGCACAGCGAGAACACCTCGTCGATGCGGTGGCTGATATACACGACGGTGACGCCCTTGTCTCGCAGTTCCCGGACGATGCGGAACATGTTCTCCACCTCGGCGACGGCGATGGCCGCCGACGGTTCGTCCATGATCAGCACCTTGCAGTTATCGACGATGGCCTTTCCAATCTCCACCAATTGCTGCTGGGATGTGGACAGCTCGAACACCAGCGTCTCCGGCTTTATGTTCGACCCGAGATCGCGCATGACCTGGGCGGCGCGGCGGCGCATCTCCTTGAAATCCGGGCCGATAAAGCTGCCGCCCACCTTTTTTCCAATGAAGAGGTTTTCCGCGACGGAAAGCGACGGCACGAGGTTCAATTCCTGGTAGATCACGCTGACGCCCGCGCGTTTGGCGTCCAGCGGCGTCATGCCGCGATGCGATTCCCCTTCGATGATGATTTCGCCGCCGTCCGATGCTTCCGCGCCAGCGATGATCTTGATGAGCGTGGACTTGCCTGCGCCGTTTTCGCCCATCAGGGCGTGTATCTCGCCTTTTTCAAAGGAGATCGATACGTCGTCCAGCGCGGTCACGCCCGGATAACGCTTTGTGACGCGACTTACTTCCAATATGGGCATACGGTCACCCCATTACGATCATTCCGTTATTATAGAAAAGGGAGCTTTTTGAGGCTCCCCTTTATGCCGCGCGGGCGTATCAGTCAAACTTACTGGCGTAATAATTTAAATAGTTGTCAGGTCCTATGACCGTGCATTCCTCGTTATACACCTTATCACGCAGCTTGTCGGCCCAGTCGCCGGTGACGATGCTATATACGGTGAACGGCGTGCCCGCGCCCAGCTTGACGGCGCGGCGGATGAGGGAGCCGTTCTCGACGGAGCGACCGATCGCGTCCAGCACCACGTCGATGGAGTCGATGCAGATGATCGCGAAATCGTCCTTATCGGATACCTGCTTCATCGCGACTTCGTCCGCGCCCAGCGCCATGCCGCTACCGTAGCACAGGAACAGCTTGGCGTCCGGATGCTCCAGGAATGCTTGCTCAGAATACCGCATGGAAATTTCCTGGCTTTGATCCGAACCCAAGTCGTATTCGTACACGTTGATCTTTGGGTTGATGTTCGTTATGGTGCGCATACCTTCCACTCGCGCTACCGTGCCGGCCTCGGATGTGGAAACCAACAGCACCACATCGATAGAACTGTCCGCCGCGTCGGGGTACTTTTCGTCGATCCAGTCCGACGCGACCTGCGCGCCGTACAGGCCGGACTCGCGCTGATCCACCGTGACGCATACGTCGTACGCGTCCGCGTTCTGCATGACGTTGGCGATCACAACGACGTACAGCCCCGCCTGGCGCGCTTTGACGAGCGCGTCGGTCGCGGCGTATTCATCCACCAGGAAAACGATCAGCACATCCATGCCCATTGTAACGAAGTTTTCGATGTTCTCCACCTGCGTGGCGGGGTTCATGTCTGCGCTGAGCGCGGTATACTTCGCGCCTCGGCTTGTGAAGAAATGCTCGAACTCGTCCGACATCGCGCTGAAGAATTCAACGGTCAGCGTGATGCAGCTGAACCCGACCTTCTTCCCGCTTACGTCATACCCCAGTTGGCCGATCGTCTGCGCCGCGATGCTGTCGGCGGGCGTTTCCGCGAGCGCCTTCATCGGCGTGATTCCCATACACAACGCCAGCGCGAGTGTCAGCGTGAGTGCGAGCGATACGATTTTGTAGGTCTTCTTCGTGCGGATTTTGTTCATGACGCGCCTCCATTCGATATTCGGGTTTTGGTTAGTTTGATTCCGCCGAGGATTCCGGGTTCGTTTCGTACGGCGGAATCTACGATCATTTGTTAATATCATTATATATTTCGCCCAACCGGATTGGAATTGCGGATTCCGCAATATAGGCCGTATGCACAGCTTTTGCGTTGCAATGTACGCAACGCCGCGCTATGATGAATACGGACGCGGCAGCACGCTCAAAATCCTGATTATTAGAGAAGAGAATGAGGCGAGGCGCGTGACGATCGACCAGCTGAGATATTTCGTAACCTGCGCTTCGATTCAATCGTTCCGGCGGGCGGCGTTCATCTTATACACAAGCCCGTCCACCGTCACCCGGCAGCTTACCTCGCTGGAGACGGAACTGGGCGTGAAGCTGTTCATCCGTGATACGCACAGCGTGCGCATCACGGATGAAGGCTGGATTTTCTACGGCTACGCCATGCGCGCGCTGGGTACGCTGGACGGTTTCTTTGATGAAATGATGTCCGTCGGGAAAGCGCCGCCCGACAACAAACCCGCTTTCCGGGTCGCGTGCTATACGTCCGACGGCATGTTCGCCAGAATAGTCCGGGCCGTGGAACAGGCGTTTCCCTCCGAGCAGTTGAGCAAGCCGTACAAGTTCCACCATCCGACCGCCGGAGAGATGGTGCGCGCCGTTCTCCACGAGGCGTACCATGTCGGCGTCGATTCAAGGGCCATACTGGAAAAGCTGGGCGGCGTTGTGGAGACGCAGCTGCTTCATAGCAGCCCGTTCCGGATCATCGTGGGCAAGGATGCGCCTCTTTTTGGGCGAAGCAGCGTTTCCACACGGGAGATCGTTTCGCGTTTCGGATCGTTCGGCCACTTCATTCCCACCCAAATGCCCGCTCAAATAGGCGACCGCGACATTCGAGACCGCCCCATTGCGGGGGCCGCCGGTCTGCGCGCGCTGGGCGAATACATGATCACGCGCATACCGGAGGTGCTGCCCATTTTCGGCAAGTTCGACGCGCCGGACGACATGATGCTGCTACTCCCCAAAGAGCTGACGTTCAGCCACTCGAAAGAATTGAACTCCGTCCGGCTTGAGGATGAATCCATTGCCACGGACTACATGCTTTTCTGGAAAACCGGTGAGTGCGACGCGGATTTACCGAGGTTTTTAAGATTGATCGCTAGGGTGGCGGGGTAGAGAGACTTCGCATTCAAAGACGAGTTCCGCTGCAAGAGCCCGCTTAACCGATTGCTCCCCTTTCGTTATAGTTGTCTTATATTTGCCTTACGGCGGCTTGCCATGCAACGCCGCTTCCCGTGCCGCTCTGTTTCAAACTTCAAAACAATCCGTCAAAGTGGGTGACAAACGTTCCCACTTGCTGTATAATGAATATAAACCGTAGGAGGAAGTCACATCAACGCCCGGAACGTCCGATGAACGTGATTAAGGAGGCGGTTCGTTGCTGAACTGGATATCACTCAACCTGCCCATACTGATCTGCCTGATTGTGGGCATGGGTCTGCTGGTTGTCGAGATGTGTATACCGGGGTTCGGGCTGCCAGGCACAGCGGGGGTGGTGCTGCTGATTGCGGCGCTGTACATGGTGTGGAATGCTGCCGGGCCACTGGCCGCGCTGGGGGTATTCCTGATGATACTGGCCGCCGCAGGCATAGCGATGTCGGTGATCATGCGCAGCGCGCGGCACGGCAGGCTATCACGCTCGCCATTCGTGCTGCGCGACGAGTCGACCACCGCGACGGAACCTTCAGGCGGGCCGGATTTGTCCGTTGTGAAGGTGGGCCGCGCGGGCAGAACCTTGACGCCGCTGCGCCCGGCGGGTATGGCTGACGTGGAGGGCGAGCGGCTGAACGTGGTATCGGAAGGCGAGTTCATTCCGAAAGATTCGCCGGTGATAATTGAACGGGTCGAAGGGTCTCGCATCGTCGTCAAAATGGATACGGCGGCTATGTAACGGGCGCTTGGGCGATTGATTTGCCCGTCGGACACATTGAAAGGAGCGTTGTTTAGCTGTGGAACCTATCTTCTTCTTCCTCGTGGTAGTCATCGTCATAATCGTGCTGCTCTGGATATTCTTCTCGTTCGTACCGATCCCGCTGTGGATCTCGGCGATGGCGAGCGGCGTCAACGTGTCAATCACCGCACTTATCGGGATGAAGATCCGAAGGATCGCGCCCGCGCGCGTTGTTAACCCGATGATAAAGGCGACAAAGGCGGGGCTGAATCTTGAACTGAGCAAGATGGAGGCGCATTACCTGGCCGGCGGCAACATCGACCGGGTAATAGACTCGCTGATAGCGGCGCAGAGCGCGAACATACCCTTGGAGTTCGACGAGGCGCGAGCGATCGACCTGGCCGGGCGAGACGTGCTGCAGGCCGTGCAAATGAGCGTCAACCCAAAGGTGATTGAGACGCCGATCGTCGCGGCCATCGCTAAGAACGGCATTGAGCTGCGCGCAAAGGCGCGGGTGACGGTTCGAGCGAATATCGAGCGCCTGGTCGGCGGCGCGGGCGAGGAGACGATCATCGCGCGCGTTGGCGAAGGCATAGTCACCACGGTAGGTTCAGCCGAGACCCACGAGGTTGTTCTGGAGAACCCGGACTTGATCAGCCGCACGGTGCTGAGCAAGGGCCTGGACGCAGGCACGGCGTTCGAGATTCTTTCAATAGATATAGCCGACGTGGACGTAGGCCGCAACATCGGCGCTCAGCTGCAGATGGATCAAGCCGAGGCCGATCGGCGGATAGCCCAGGCGCGCGCCGAGGAGCGCCGCGCGATGGCCGTCGCCCGCGAGCAA
>JAISBH010000253.1 GCA_031266295.1 Oscillospiraceae bacterium
GTTCCCCTTTCCCGAGACCCATGCTACCCAGCTATTTCCTATGAAGACCCGCAGTATCAGTGACGGGAATAGAGAACAAAATGGCGTTCGCTTCCGGCGCATTCTCAATGATAGCCCTCATCACCTTGACGCGCTTGTTTGCGTCGGTCAGTATCCATATGATCTCTTTCTCATTTTGGATAGAGACCTTGGCGAACGAGTCGGTGCGCGCGTCACGGGTGCCGCCGGCGTGGATCGTCGTGCCGCCCGTCGCGCCCGCATCCCGCGCTGCCTCCATCACCAAGCCGACATAACCCTTGTTGGCGATGACTATTATAAGCTCATATAGTATGCGATTCTCGGTCGCTTGCGGATGTGCCTGCGGCTCTGGCTGGGCTTCCATGGTTTGTTCAACCTCCATATGAGCGAGGGTTCCGCCCTCGCTCTCACGATTAGGCGCGAGGTATAATCCCGTGCCCGTAGGCGTCGTGACGCAACCGCCAAACACGTTGTGCAGCGCGCGCAGCGTGGCCAGCGAATGCATCGGTATCGTAAACGCGATAGCGCCGGGCTGATCCATCCTGAGCGCGATGTCCAGTTCCCGCGTGAACAAGCGTGCCTTCGCCTGCGTCAGCACGCTCATCAGTATAACCTTCTCAGTCTCACCAATACCTAGAAAGCTAAGTATCTCACGGCTGGCCGTGCCCTGGCCCATGAATACAAGTCCGACGGGCACCTGTTCCTTCTGGTAGAACGCTGCGAAACGATCCCTGTCGGTGCGTCGGGCGATCGTGAACAGCACAGATAAACTATTCATACATCACTTACTCTATTCGGACAGACTCGTCCGAGTCCGCCGTTTGATTTTTATGAAAAACCGCGGGCGAGGACGGGGCGCCGTCCTGGTACTCGGTCAGCGCTAGACTGTGGGACGTTTTGCGCAACTCATTCAACGCCTGCCGCTCATGCAGCTCTTGCGGATCCAGCATTTCCGTGAGTTCATTGAGTTCCTTAGGCGCGCTGGATCCCTCTAATTCCTCATACAGATGCGGCGCGTCCATTGCCTCCATGACAGCGTCGGAAAGATCAAGATCGATGATCTCCTCAGCGAGTTCTTCCGGTTCAATGGATTCAAGTTCAGACACGGCTCTGCGCTGACGCACGTCATAGTATATACCGATCGCCTGAATCGTGATTAGCGGCGTCATCGCGACAAGAGCGACCAGGCCAAACGCATCGCTTGAGATATCCCCGCCCAGCGAGGTGCACGCGCCAATGGCAAACGGCAGCAGGAACGTCGCGGTCATAGGTCCCGACGCGACGCCACCCGAGTCGAAGGCAATCGCGGTGAATATCTTTGGCGAGAACCGCGTCATGATCATCGCGATCGAATAACCCGGCACAATTATCCAATATAATGACAGTCCCGTCAATACCCTAACCATCGACAGAGCGACAGATATACCTACGCCCACGCCTAAACCAATTTGAATCGTGCTGCCGCGTATCGCGCCGTCGGTCATCTCCTCGACCTGATGGTTCAGAGCGTGAACGGCTGGCTCGGTAGCGACGATGAAATAGCCGATAAGCAGCCCCAGCGGGATCAGTATCCAGCGGTAACTGGCCTTGGCCAATTCCTCGCCCAGGTATGTGCCGGCGGGCATGAAGCCCACATTCACGCCGGTCAGGAATATCACCAACCCCACATATGTATACAGCACGCCGACAAACGTGCGCACCAGATCGTGCTTGTCGGCTTTTCGGATAAAGACCGCCTGAAATAACGCGTAGAATGCCACCAATGGGAACAGTGAAATGAATACGTCCTTAAAATACGCCGCGCTGCTGCGCAGGAATTCTGAGAACAGCACTGTTGTGTTGGTTATGACGGGCAAAACGACGCGCTCGTAGACGCTGGACTCGGGCTTAATAATCAGCCCCAGCAGCAGCATAACGAGTATCGGCCCGACAGAGCACAGCGCGACCATCCCGAACGAATCGCTGACGGACTCACTGTCAGAACGCACTGACGCGACGCCCGCGCCCATCGCCAGCATGAACGGTACAGTGATGGCGCCGGTGGTAACGCCACCGGAATCGAACGCCGCCGCGATAAACTCCTTCGGCACAAAAAATGACAACGGTATTATGGCGGCGTAGCATATCAGCAGCAGCATACGCAGTGATACGCGATACACCATCCGCCACATGGCTACGGCCATGAACACGCTTACACCCAGCGCGACAGAGATTATGATCGTCCAGTTGGGCAACGCCTGGAACTTCTCTGCGAGCACGGTAAGATCAGGTTCAGCGATCGTAACAATGAACCCGACGATAAACGCGATTATGAGTAGCAGCGGAAGACTTCGGCGTTTGGTGATGTGAGCGCCAATACGCTCGCCCATCCGCGACATAGCCATGTCCGCGCCCAGCGTGAATACACCCAGGCCGACGACGAGCATCGCCGCTCCGCACAGGAACAGCATCATAGCGTCCAGCCGCAGCGGTACAACAAAGAAACATAACGCACAAACCACCGCCGTTATCGGCAGCACCGACCGCAGTGATTCACGGAACTTTTGTTTAAGCGCTTCGCCCATCTATCCATTCAAGGACTCTACTCGTTATACTGCTTGACGATAAGTGTCCCCGCTCCCCCATTCCTCATGTTCTGTTACCGTAATGAATATGGCGGACGTTGGAATGCCTATTATAGCGGCCGCCGATTTCATGAATTCCTCCGCAAACGACTTCTTGTCGTCGAACGACGCGGCGGTGTAAACGTGCAGGTCAATGTACGCGCAAGGATCTTCCTTGCCTCTGAATTTCATATACACGTCGCTGTCAACCTTGACCATCAGCTGCTCCTCGGACTTGCCCGCGATCAGGCTGATCAAGCGTCCCGCCTCGGAAGCGAGGCACTGCTTATCCTGGTAGGTCAAAACCTGGGATGTTGTGATTGAGATAAAGGGCATACGTAACGCCGCCTTCCATTAACTTTCTACCAGCCATATAACTATCAATTCATAATTGATCGAACGGCTAATCCAGTATTAATTATTTCGACGCGCGGGCGTCGCTTCCTGCCATAGGGTCAACATTTCCTGATAATTATTGCGAAATTAATTTGCGGCTGATTTACTCATCAACCGAATAACCGTACGCATACGCTCGCAAGGGACAATCAGGAGGGTATGCGACGATGAAAAAGCAGTCACTATTATCCCAAACCGCATTGCTGACGGCGACGAACGCGGTAGTGCGGGCGATAGGGTTTGGAATGCGGATATGGATGTCGCGTATGCTGGGCGCGGAATCGATGGGCATTATGGAATTGGCCAGCTCGGCGCACATGCTGTGGCTCGCGCCGGTGACGAGTGGTCTGCCAATGGCGGTGTCGCGGTACACCGCGCAGGCTCAGGCCGCCGGGGATGAGACGCGCGCGCGTCAAACGCTGCAGGCGGGCAAGCGGCTGGCCAGGATCATTGCGTGGCCGATGCTGGCGCTGATGCTGGTGCTATCGCCGTGGATATCAAGGATATTGGGCGACTCGCGCACGCTGCCCACGCTGCTGATATATCTGCCATGCCTGCCGATACTGGCGCTATCGGCCGTTTACAATGGATACTGTTACGGCAAGGGGAACGCGGTTGTGCCTGCGGCGACGGAACTGGTTGAGCAGTTGGTTAGGTTCGGGGTATGCGTCGCGGTGTTGACTGCGCTGCCCGCTATGCGCGCCGCATATTCGGCGGCGGCGCCCGCGCTGGGAGCGGTGATCGGCGAGGGGGTGGGGCTGATCATCGCTGTGTTGATGCTGCGTGGCGCGCGGCCGAGACGAAGCGAAAAGATCCCTAAAGGATTGACGAAGAAACTATGGCGGCTGGCGTTCCCGATGACGTGTATGCGGGTGAGCAATACGTTGATGCGGACGGTAAACGCGGCGCTGATACCGATGAGGTTGCGCGTCTCGGGGCTGACGGCGGCGGAGGCGACCGCGAGGCTGGGGATGTATCAGGGCATGGCCATGTCGCTGATAATGCTGCCTGCCGTGTTTACGGGCGCGCTGGCGATGGTTTCGGCTCCGGCAATCACGGCGCGGGAGGCTGATCCAAGCGCGATGAAGCAGCTGCTGTGGCGCGTGTTATGGCCGGCCGCGGCGGTGTCGCTGGCGTCGATGGCGGCGTTGTGGATAGGCGCGCCGTTTTGCGCGAGGGTGCTGTATAAGCAGGCCGAACTGGAGCCGTTGTTAAGGATGCTCAGCCCGTGCGTGCTTCTGATGGGGATCCAACAGGTGATAAGCGGCTTGATGGCGGGACTGGGGCAACAGCGGCGCGCGCTGTACGCATCGCTGACGGGCAGCCTTGTGTCGGTAGGATTAAACTACGTGCTGGCCGCGCGGCCGGAACTGCGGCTGGCCGGCGTTGCGATCGCGTCCATGGTTGGTTTGCTGATCACACTGCTGATGAACGCGCGCGCGCTTCGTTTGGCGATAGGCCGCGCGGAGCTGCGGTATCAAGCGTTGATGGTATAGGCATGTAAGATTGCGGCGATCTGCAGGGAGTGATGCGGCGCAAGCCTGACAGAAGTTTGTCGTCCCTCTTTAGGAACCGCAACCCGCTGGAGGGCCGAAAAAGTAATCTTGCCAAAATCTTGCCGGGAGCCGGTTTCTCGACCGACCCCCGGCTTAAAAACCCTGATATTTCCTGGCGCGCCGGAGAAGATTCGAACTCCCGACCTTCTGGTCCGTAGCCAGACGCTCTATCCAGCTGAGCTACCGGCGCACGCGTTTCAGTGCCGTTATTATGTCATATATCGTGCGGTTTGTCAACAGCGAATTCAGCGGCTCGGGGAGCCCCCTCTGTCGCTGCGGCGACATCTCCCCCTAGGGGGGGCGATGAGGGTTGTCGATTACGTTACGAGACAGACTATCGAGCATGGTCGGCAGTCCGAAGCCGATGGCTTGTGTGCAAACGATGGTCCAGGCGAAGCCTGGTCAGGATTCGAAAGGGCGGATAGCGCGGCGCATCCGCGCCTTCGGGAAGGGGACTCACGTCCCCCTCCCGACCTCCCC
>JAISBH010000260.1 GCA_031266295.1 Oscillospiraceae bacterium
GTCAGGCGGCTTGACGACCAGCCTGATCGTGTACGGCGTAGGCGATCATGGCGGCGGGCCAACGCGCCGCGACGTCGAGCGGGTGCTTGAGATGCGGCAGTGGCCGGTATTCCCAAGGATGACGTTCGGCACGCTGCGCGAGTACTTCCGCCGCGCAGAGTCGGTAAGGGACAACCTGCCCGTCGCGGACTATGAACTGAACACGATATTCGCCGGATGCTACACAACCCAAAGCCGCGTCAAACGCGGCAACCGTCGCGCCGAGGCCGCCCTGCTGGATGCAGAGGCCATGCTGGAGAGTGCGCGCTCCCAAGTGAATCTGCCCATCACGCCATACGTGCGGTCATCGCTGGACGGCGCGTGGCGCAGCGTGCTGTTCACCCACTTCCACGACATACTGACCGGATCGTGCGTGCAATCCACCCGCGAGCACGCGATGGGGCTGTATCAGCACGCGATGGCGACGGCGCAGTCCCGCCATGAAGCGGCGCAGCTGGCGCTGAGCGAAAACATCGACACATCGATGATAGCGTTCGACGCGAACGCCGATACCCAGTCCGAGGGCGCGGGCGCGGGATACGGCATCGATAACTTCGCGGGCGTGCCGCGTCCTGAGCGCGGTCGTGGCAAGGTGCGCGTGTTCCACGTATTCAATCCGCTGACCCAGCCGCGCAGCGAGTATGTCGAACTGACGGTCTGGGACTGGATGTATGACGTCGCCAGGCTGGCCGTCTCCGACGAAACCGGAACGCCGCTGCCATTCCAGCTGCTGGACGTCGAGCCGAAGCGCTACTGGGATCATCACTATATCCGCGTGCTGGTGAAGGCCGACGTTCCCGCGCTGGGGCACGCGACCATTGTAATCGGCGAGCGGAGGCTGACCGAGTATCCCGTGTTCCGCAACGAGAGCGATCGTGTGCAGCAGCCGTTGTGCGAATTCACACTGGAGAACGATCGGCTGCGCGTTGTGATAGACGGCCAGTCGGGCAGCGTCGCCCACTTCTATGATAAGACCGTCGGCGCAGAGAGGTTGATACCCATGCCGACGACGGGGCTGACGCTCATAGATACCGAAGGGGCGACCAGCAACGCGTGGCGCATAGGTCGTTATTTGAACGAATGGCCGCTGGGCAACTATGACGAGCGACTGCAATGCGTGGGCGCATCCGAGGAGAAGGGCGCGCTGCGTCATACCGTTACAGTGAAGTACAAGATTCTCAACTCCACCGCGAAAGCCGTTTACACACTGGATGAGGGCGCGTCGGCGCTGGCTGTTTCATTGGAGATTGACTGGAACGAGACCAGCGAGAACAAGCAGACCGCGCCCGTGTTAGTGTGGCGCGCGGATCTACTCCAGAAGTTCGACACGATCCGGATGGATGTCCCGGCGGGCAGCGTCGACCGGGGTGAGGAGGCGCAGGATCGGCCAGGGTTGACTCACGCGGCGGCGGTGTATGGAGACAGAGTGTTTGCGCTCATTACGGACTGCAAGTATGGCTATCGCGCCGACGGCGGTTCGCTGGCTGCTACGCTGATCAACACGGCCAATAGTCCCGACCCGCATCCGGAGCGCGGCATACACCACGTTAAGTTGTGGATGGCTGCGACCGACGCGTCGCCCAAGACGCTCAAGGCAGAGGCGCAGCGGCTCACCCATGGCCTGACATACGTTTCCGCCACGTCGCACGGCGGTAAGCTCCCTCCGCGCGGCGAAGGCGTGGAAGTTGAAGGGCCGTGCGTGGTCACCTCCGTCGGCACAACGGACGACGGCGCGCTGCGAGTGCGGCTCTATGAGTCGGAGGGCGAGACGGGCGAGGCGGTCATTACGGCGGTGCGGCTTGTTGAACGAGCGTCGGTTGTGGATCTGGAAGGCAAGACTGTCGGGGAGGCGCGCGTTGATAGCGGTGCGGTGAAGGTGAGCCTGGAACCGCATCGACTGTATGAGGTAAGGATCATTTAGCGGCGAGCGGCGTGAAGCAGGAGCGCGGCGCATCCGTGCCTTCGGGAGGTGCGTTGCGCGCCCTCGCTACGCTCAATTGCGATCCCCCTCTCGACATCCCTCGGGGCTTGGGGAACCCCCTCTGTCGCTGCGGCGACCCCTAGGGGGGGGGCGATGTTGGAGGAGGAACCGGTTGCGTTACGAGATAGACTCTAAAGCGCATTCGATTCGCAGATCGAACAGCGTCCCGCCGCAGCGTATAGCCGAACTAAAGGCGTATGACCGTTCGGTTTTTGAACTAACGCCCAGCTTTACCGTAGTGACGTTCCCATTTGAGCAAGGTTTTATTATGGCGAATGACAAGATAAATGACAAGATAAAAACGACGCTAGACGTTATTAAATCAGATCCAACGGCGACCATCGCGCGTCTTTCAGAGTTGACAGGCAAGTCGCAAAGCGCGATTTCAAGGGAGCTGAAACGGTATCAAGCATCGGGCGTTTTGCGTCGCGAAGGCGCAAGAAAAAATGGGCGGTGGGTTTTAAGCGTCGCAAAGTTAACGTGACAAAGGCGGTGGACGAATGCAGCACTCAACACACGGTATTATCGTGTTCGGCGCGAACGGAAGCGGAAAAACTACGCTTGGGCGGGAGCTTGCCCGGATTCTTGGATTCAAGCATATGGATCACGAAACGTATGCTTTCGCAGAATCGGAAATCCCATATACAAACGAACGTTCCCATGATGAAAAGATAAAGTTGATGCTTGCCGATATTTATAAAAGCCATGGGTTTGTTCTCTCCTCTGTCACCGGCGACTTCGGCAAAGAAATCGAATCGCTGTACGACTTCGCCGTGTACATTGAAGCACCGCTCGAGCTGCGGATAGATCGCGTTGCGCAACGAAATATTGAGCGGTTTGGCGATCGCGCCCGCGAGGGCGGCGATATGTATGAGCAACAACAAAAATTTGTTGAGTTTGTAGCTTCTCGCCCTTTGTCGAGGATTGAACGGTGGGCGGAAACTCTTTCGTGTCCCGTTGTTCGAGTTGACGGAACCATAGATTGGCGCGCAAACGCGAAGTATATGGCAGAGCGTTATTATGAAATAAACAGACCCTAATGTCAGCGTTGTTCCGCCGACACGCCTAATTCGTCCAGAACGAACCGAAGCGTCGCCAAATCCTGATGATACGTGTCGCGCAGGTCACGGCGGTATATGACGGCTGCGGGATGATACAGCGCGAACACCGGCGGGTTGCGCCCGTCCAGCATCCGGCCGTGCGTGTCGCCGATCGACAGAGCCTCTCCCGTCACGGCGCGTAGCGCCGTATTCCCTAGCGTCACAATAAGACGTGGCTTGACCAACTCAATCTCTCGCTTGAGCCACGGCTGCCATAACTCAATCTCCTCTTGAGTGGGCGCGCGGTTGACCGTTCGCCCCGCCGCGCTTACACGGGTGGGGCGGAATTTGACCGCATTGGTGATGTACAGCGTATCGCGATCCAGCATGAGCGTTTGTAGAAAGCCGTCCAGCTGCACCCCGGCCTTGCCGACGAACGGCCTCCCGGCCAACGCTTCCTTCTCGCCGGGCGCTTCGCCCACGAGCATCCACGACGCGTCGCGCGCGCCTTCGCCGAACACCATCACGCGATCCTCGCCGACATATATCCGGCGAAAGAAATCCTGGCACTCCTTGCGCAGTCGTTCCAGCGTTGCCACCATTCCGCCTCCTGAGATCGCTGTGTGTGAACGCCGTGAACTCGCGTTTACGGCGTGGGCAAATCGCTCTGTTGGGATTGTTTGAGCAGATATAGTCTGTCCCGAACCGCCTTGAAATCCTCCCACGCGGGACGTTTTTTTGATTCGTCGCGCAGCAACGCCGCCGGATGAAACGTCGGCATCATAAATACGCCCGCACGCTCAACAAACCGTCCCCGATCGCGCGTGATGCGATAATCGCCGCCCAGCGTATGCTTAAGCGCCGTCGCGCCCAGCAGAACGATTATCAGCGGCCTGACCAGCGCGACCTGCGCGCGCAGATACGGCAGACAGGCCGCCGCCTCGTCCGACTCGGGAACGCGGTTGCGGGGCGGGCGGCATTTGACGATGTTCGCGATGTAGCAATCCTCGCGCTTCAGCCCGATGGCCTCAATCATACGCGTGAGCAGGTCGCCGGCCGCACCGACGAACGGGCGGCCTTGTTCATCCTCGTTTGCTCCTGGGCCTTCGCCGATGAACATCAGCCGCGCACGCGGATCACCCTCGCCGGGCACCGTGTTCTTGCGCGAGGCGCTCAAGCGGCAGCGCTCGCATGAGCCGATCGACGCGAGCAGCTCTTCCCACGATACGGTCATTGTATAGATCTCATGGCGTTAACGCCCCATTATTACCGCGTCGGTCACGTTCTTGAAGTAACTGGCGAACACTTCAGTCAGATCCGCGCGCACCCACGTGAACAGGTTGATCAGCAACACCAGCAACACCAGTATCAAGAATGTGCAGACCGCGATGCTTATAAAGTCCAGCATACCTCCGGCGACCTTGTAGCGCAGCATCCGTCTCGCCGTTTTATGGGTAACTGTGGGTTGCATTCGATACACCCCCGGAATCGTTAATAAAGGAATCATTAAATATATACCGCTGCGCGGTATATCGCGACCGATTGCGGCGTCGTCCCTGTATATAACGTTTTACGCGATGATTCGATTCCGTTGCGCTTCGTACAGGCGCTTGTATAATCCCTCTTCGCTGACCAGCGTCTCATGCTTGCCCCGCTGAACGACGCGGCCGCGCTCCAGCACGAGTATCTGATCCGCGCTGGCGATCGTGGACAGCCTATGCGCGATGATCAGCAGCGTGCGCTTGCCGGTGAGCTGTTCGATGGCCAGCTGTATCTCCGCCTCGGTCTCGGTGTCTACGGCGGATGTCGCTTCGTCCAGGACGAGTATGGGCGCGTCGCGCAGTACGGCGCGTGCGATAGCGATACGCTGCTTCTGTCCGCCGGAGAGCCTCATGCCGCGCTCGCCGACCATCGTATCGTAACCTGCGGGCATTGCGCGGATAAACCCGTCGGCGCGCGCGGCTTTCGCCGCCTCCTCGATTTGCTCTCGCGCTGCGCCGGGCGCTCCATACGCGATGTTCTCCGCGACCGTGCCGTGGAACAGGAACACGTCCTGCAGCACGACGGAGATCTGCTCTCTAAGAGAGGCGACGGTGACGTCCTTTATATCGTGGCCGTCGATCCTTATGTGACCATATGTGGGATCATAAAATCTTTCCAGCAGCGCGATCAGCGTGGTCTTGCCCACGCCCGTCGGGCCTACCAGCGCGATCATCTGCCCCGGCTTCACATCGAAGGATACGCAATCCAGAACAGGTTCCTTCAAATCGTATGCGAACGACACTCCTTCGAACTTGACCTCGCCTTGCACTCGAGGCAGGACGATGGCGTCGGGTTTATCCTGTATCTCGCTGGTCGCGTCGAGTATCTCGAACACGCGCACCGCTCCGGCGAACGTG
>JAISBH010000308.1 GCA_031266295.1 Oscillospiraceae bacterium
GGATGCGTCCCTAGCGGAAAAGGATGCGTCCCTAGCGAAACAGAACGCGTTAATTGCGGAGCTTCTTGCGCGGCTGAACGGAGGCAGCTAACAAGAACAGCGCCGTACCCTGACGTTTCTAAGGCTCGCGTAAAACACGCGAGCCTCTCGTTTTGCCTAGCAACAATAATGAATGACTGATATCTATGTTTTACACCTAATAAATGATTTGGCCATACAGCAATTCCAAATGTTTCGATAAAACTCGACCGTCTGCAATCAATCGCTGTTGATTGCGGACTTGACAGCGTGCGTCGAATATGATTAATTCATGTCGGGGAACACTGCTCGATATACAAGCTGATGCTGGACTCATGGGAGGCGGGCTGGGTTGGACAGACCTGTTGTATTTGATTGTGTAATTATAGGCGGCGGCGTGACGGGATGCGCGGCGGCGCGGCTGCTGTCGCGGTACGGGATCAGTCTCGCGATGGTAGAGTCGTGCGAGGATGTATCGATGGGCGCGTCGCGGGCGAACAGCGGCATCGTTCACGCGGGGTATGACGCCGCGCCGGGTAGCGTAATGGCGCGGCTTAACGTGCGCGGCAACGCGATGTATGATCAATGGTGCAATGAGTTGGGCGCGCCGCTCGACCGCTGCGGATCGCTGGTGCTGGCTTTCGACGGCGCTGACAAGGCCGCGCTGAACGATCTGTATGAATCCGGCCTGGCCAACGGTGTGCCGGACATGAGGCTGATCAGCGGCGATGAGGCGCGCAGGCTGGAGCCGCGCGTCAGTCCGGACGCGATGTATGCGTTATGGGCGCCGACGGCGGGAGTCACCAGTCCGTATCAGTTCACGATAGCGTGCTGGGAGAACGCGCGCGCGAACGGGTTGACCACGTTTTTCGACGCTAGAGTGACAGGGGTAGCGCGCGGCGGCGATTCATTCGCGCTGCTCACGGACGCCGGGGAAACCGTGCGCGCACGGTATGTGATAAACGCCGCAGGGCTGCACGCAGATGAGGTCGCGCGCATGTTCGGCGACGCGTCGTTCTCGATAAAGCCGCGCAAAGGCGAGTATATCCTGCTTGACAAGGACGACACATCACCGCAGCGTATACTGTTCCAAGTACCGTCCGCTATGGGCAAGGGCGTTCTCGTCAGCCCCACCGCCGATGGGAACGCGTTCGCCGGGCCGACTGCGCTGGATTTGACGGACAAGGCTGACACCTCCACCACGCCGGAGGGCGCGGCTGAACTGCGCCGTCTCGCGCTGAGCTCCGTGCCGGGATTGAATCTGCGCGCCGCAATTACAGCGTTCTCGGGACTGCGCGCCGTCGGTTCAACGGGTGATTTCATCATAAGAGCCAGCGCCGACGAACCGAGACTGGTACACGCGGCGGGGATCGCGTCGCCTGGTTTGACCAGCGCGCCCGCGATCGCCGAAGAATTGGTGGTTATTCTAACGCGTCAAGGATTAACCTTGAATGAGAAACCCGGTTGGAATCCGGTGAGGAAACCCATCGAACACTTCACCAGGATGACGCGTGAGCGTCAGGCGGCGGCGATTGCCGAAAACCCGCAATATGGCCACATAATCTGCCGGTGCGAGACTGTCACCGAGGCGGAGATAGTGGAGGCGATTCATCGCGGCGCACGCTCGTTGGACGGCGTGAAGCGTCGAGTCCGCGCAGGCATGGGACGCTGTCAAGGAGGTTTCTGCGCGCCGCGAGTAATAGAGCTGCTCGCCCGTGAACGCGGCGTGCCGATGGACACTATCACCAAGTTCGGCGGCAGTTCGCGAGTGCTCGTCAGCCCGATACGGCCATTCGTCAATAATCGCGTTAATGAACAGGAGGCGCGGGCATGACGGATATTCGCAAAGCGGACATAGCGATAATCGGAGCGGGTCCGGCGGGACTGGCCGCCGCTATCGCGGCCGCCGATAAAGGCGCGGATGTGCTGCTGCTTGAACGCGACTCGAGACCGGGCGGGATTCTTCAGCAGTGTATTCATAATGGGTTTGGTCTGCATTATTTCGGCGAAGAGTTGACCGGGCCGGAATACGCGGCGCGGTTCGCGGACGAGGCGGTCAAGCGAGCGGCGCGCATTACGGTATTATCGGATACGATGGCGCTGTCGCTGTCCGGCGGTCGAACGATTACGGCGGTCAGCCCGCACGACGGCCCACTGACGATACAGCCCGGCGCAGTTGTGCTGGCGATGGGCTGCCGGGAGCGCACCCGCGGCGCGCTGGGGATACCCGGCACGCGCCCGGCGGGGGTATACACAGCGGGAGCCGCGCAGCGTTTAGTCAACCTGGACGGATATCTGCCCGGGCGGCGCGTGGTCATACTAGGCTCGGGGGATATAGGGTTGATAATGGCGCGCAGGCTGACGTGGGAAAGCGCGCGGGTGCTGATGGTATGCGAGCTGATGCCATATTCCAGCGGGCTTAACCGCAATATAGTGCAATGTTTGCGGGATTATGATATACCGCTGCATTTCAATACAACGGTGGCGTGCGTACATGGCCGCGAGCGTGTCGAGGCGGTGACGGTCGTGTCGGTGGATGAGAAGCGGCAGCCGATACCAGGCTCGGAGCGGCGGGTAGAGTGCGACACGCTGCTGCTGTCCGTGGGGTTGGTGCCGGAGAACGAGCTGACTCGCATGGCCGGGATACGGATTGATTCAGTTACGGGCGGCGCGGTTGTGGATGAGCGCAGGCAGACGAGTCTACCAGGGGTGTTCGCGTGCGGGAATGTGCTGCAGGTGCACGACTTGGTCGATCACGTAAGCCGCGAGGCGGAGATTGCGGGACGTTACGCGGCGGAATTCGCGGCTTCGGGAGGGTTGTCCGCGCCGTCGATGGACGTTAGCGCGGAAGGATTAACGCGATATGTTGTGCCCCAGCGAATCAGCGCGAGTCCGAAGGGGCGGATCGACCTGTATTTCCGCGTCAAGGATGTCGTTAAGCCTGCTAGGCTGACTGTGAAAACGGCGGACGGGCGGACTCTGCTGACCAGGCGCAAGCAAGCAATGACGCCCGGCGAGATGGAGCATGTAACGGTTGACGCGGCGGCGTTGACCGGCGACATTGCCGTGCGTACGGAGGTGGTCTGATATGAATAATGGTATAACGGTTGCGGAGAGAGCAAGGGAATTCATATGCATAATATGTCCGGTCGGGTGCCCACTGAAGGTGGAAGGAGAGGGTGACTCTATTAAGGTGACGGGCAACGCTTGTCCGCGAGGTGAGAAGTACGGTCGACAGGAATATTTAAGACCGATGCGTGTGGTGACTTCGAGCGTGGCGGTGCAGGGTGGCGACCGTCCGCTTGTATCGGTGAAGACGAAGAGTGAGATAGAGAAGGCGAGGATACCGGCGGCGCTAGAGGAGATACGCGGATTGTGGGTGGATGCGCCAATCGCGATAGGACAGACGCTGGCGGATGATCTGGCGGGCACGGGAACGCCGCTTGTGGCGACGGCGGAGGTGGCGAGGAGTAAGGGGTAAGGTTTCACGCTGCAGCGGATAACGTGAGGTTGTGGGTTGCGGGTTTCGGCTTGCTGCTGTACGACGGGCGTTTCGGCTGGCCGCTGCGGCGGGAGAACCCCCTCTGTCGCTGCGGCGACATCTCCCCCTGAGGGGGCGATGTTGGTTGTCGGTTACCACGTAGCTCGCAACCCCGGTACCCCGTTCCTCTTCCCCTATCGCCCCCCTAGGGGGAGA
>JAISBH010000180.1 GCA_031266295.1 Oscillospiraceae bacterium
AAGTCTATATCCGAAAGGTCTTCCTCAACCGTTAGCGTCACGCCGCCTACCATATCATTTAGGCTAGGTACACCGCTAAGGTTCAAAGCGACGTAAGCGTCGATCTTCGCCGGGCCGACAATGGTGAGCAGTCGGCTGACCGCGTTAACGGTAAACTGGCAGCTCTGTTCGCGACCGTCGCCGTAACTGTGCGAAAGGCTGATGTGATCTACCCTTGACCCAGTCGATTCACCGAAGACGCCAACTGTTTCTATGTCGGTCATAGTATCTCTATCTATCATCATGCGCGAAACGGTCTCAGCGTCCTTATCAATAACGGCCAGCATGAGGAAGTCAGCCTGTCCGTTATCGCGGTACCTGTTTTCCGTTCCGACGCTCTCCACAGATTTGTCTATGCCCATAAATAATACTGTAAACAGATTACTCTTCAGCCTGTATTTCTCGCCATACCAGATGATGTAGTCAATCTTGCTTAGCTGTGCGGCATCCCAGATCGCCTCAATCTCTCCCGCCGTTCTATCAGCGGTCTGTTCATTAACCTTGAGTCTATAAAACGCAACAGCTGCTATAATAAGTGCCGCCGCAGTGATTAGCGACCAGCGAATTGCCCTGACGCCATCATTATTTCGACTATACATGCACATCACTCTGCCCGTCAACGCCCGTCGCCATGCTATTTGCCAATACATCTCAACGGCACAGCTTCGCCCTCCAAATGAATATTGGCTCCAGCAGGGGAAAACCATATGACCACAGCCAGTGGCATGTGACAATCCGTACACGCTACCCTTTTGCTGTTTCTTTTACTTGGCACAGCCATAAACATTAGCCGTGCCATCATCGTAGTTCCCTTAGAGGTGCATTACGTCCGCGCCGCAGCAGCGTGTTGCAGTTGCGGCGCCGTTCGTAAATGCCCACAATCCTGTGGGGAGTAATCTCCATCTCCGTATTACGAAAATGTTTCATCATCTGTGGATCCCTTCCTCCACAATCCGCACCAATTAGTGCCGTGCGGCTTGTGCAAAATAGTGTCCCTAAAACTACGCTTTTTCCGTCACCTCAGTTGACAAATTACGTCATATCGGTTATACTTTGTCATGTTGTAGGAGTTCATGGTTCTTGTACATTACGTTTCGGACCATCCTCCATTTATTGTGCAAAGGGTCATCATATGGGTTTTCATGGGAGGGAGTTGATTAATATAGATTACCAAGCGAGGTGGATGGATGAAGATTCTCCCATTTAATGGTGGATCTGGAAGGCTCATCCTAGGAGAATTTTAGGTGACTATAAAAGTGTAGGTTTTTGCCCACTAGCAGGCGCAGAAAAACCGCTCGATTTCCTGTGAATAGTGCACCAAAACAGGAGGCCGTGAGCGGTGATGTTAAGCACTAGTTACCCGGTTTGCTGATCCTTAACCCACTCAGTGAACGTCCTATGGTTGACATTCAAGATGACAGCGGCGCGGCGCATACTGATTTGGTTGAGTTTCACTGCCTCGAGCATCTTGAGCCATCGTGAGGATTGCCTTACCTTCGGCCTACCGAACTTCACGCCTCGCAGCTTGGCGGCGTCTATTCCTTCTCGCTGCCGCTGGCGTATGAACGCTCGCTCCGTCTCCGCCACGTATGACAGGATGTTCAGTACGAGGTCGGCGACGAATGTCCCGGTGAGGTCACGGTTCTCTGTCTGGCGCGTATCAAGCAGCGGCATATCGAGTACGACGACGGCGCAGCGCATTTCTTTCGTGATGAGCCGCCATTGTTCCAGCGTTTCCTGATAATCCCTGCCAAGCCTGTCGATGCTCTTTATGACGAGCACGTCGTCCGGCTTCATTGCGTTCAGCAATCGTTGATACTCCGGCCTGCAGAAATCCTTCCCGGACTGCTTATCCATAAATATGCGCTCGTCGGCAATCCCAAACTCCTTCAGCGCCATCACCTGTCGATCAATATGCTGCTCCTTTGTGGAAACCCTGCAATAACCCCATGTGTTCATAGCCCATTGCCTCCTCTATTGTTGATACCCTACGAACGGATATCGCTCAAAACATACTTCTGGTTATGAAATGGACTGTGCGATAATAGACGTAAAACCGATGGTGGTTATTCCAAATGGTAATATTTCACAGTCAACTATATGGTTAATTACAAGACGAGTCTCATAACAAGCAAGCTTCAACACCCATGTGCGTTGCATTGTCCTAATCGCGCCTTGCGCTCGTACGCATACTTTGTTATTATGGGACTTATAGTAGTTCGGAGGATGTATGGCAGTAAAGAAGTACGACGCGAGCGACATCCAAGTACTGGAAGGCCTGGAAGCGGTGCGAGTCCGCCCCGGGATGTATATCGGTTCAACAGGCCCGCGAGGGTTGCATCACCTATTGTGGGAAATAGTGGATAACGCGGTCGACGAGGCTATAAACAACTATGCTGACGCGATGACCGTGACACTGCACAGAGACGGCAGCGCGTCCGTGACCGATAATGGGCGCGGCCTGCCCGTCGATCCTCACCCGCAGCTGGGCGTATCGGGTGTTGAGGTGATATTTACCAAACTGCACGCCGGCGGCAAGTTCAACCATGATCAATATCAATACTCGGGCGGGCTGCACGGGGTGGGCGCGTCGGTCGTGAACGCGCTGTCGTTATGGCTGACAGTCGAGATAGAACGCGATGGCGGCAGATTCAGTACGCGCTTTGAAAGCAGGTACAACCCCACGCTCCAGAAAACCGAGGCTGGCAAGCCTGTCGAGCCGTTGAAGCGCGTCGGCCCGTCGCGCTCTCACGGCACCAAGGTGCGCTTCATGCCTGACAGCGCGGTGTTTGAGGACAGCCGCTTCTCGGCCGAGACCGTGAGACGTCGGCTGCGCGACCTGGCGTATCTGAACCAAGGGCTGAAGATAACGTTCATCGATGAGAATGCGGTCAATCCTGCCGAACGCGAGCAGGTATACCTGTATGAAGGCGGAATCGCCGATCTTGTGCGAGATCTGAACAAGGATAAAACACCGCTGCATCCCGCGCCTATATTGTTCGAGGGCACGCGCGACGGCATCCGTGTGCGTGCCGCAATCCAGTACACGGATGATTTCACCGAGAATCTGTTCTCATATGTGAACAATATCCCTACAGGCGAGGGAGGGACGCACGAGGCCGGATTCCGCGCGGGATATACGAAGGCGTTCAACGAGTACGCGCGCCGTTCCGGCTGCATAAAGGATAAGGATCCTAACCTCTCTGGCGAGGATACGCGCGAGGGCATGACCGCGTGCCTGTCCGTCTATGTACCCAACCCGCAGTTTGAAGGACAGACCAAGTCCCGGCTGGGCAACACGGACGTGCGCCCTCCCGTCGAGGCGATGATCACCGAGAAGCTGAGCGCGTTCCTGGAAGATCTCAAGAACGGCGAGGTCGCGCAGACCCTCGTTGAGAAAGCTGTGCGCGCCTCGAAGGTTCGCGAGGCGGCGCGCAAAGCCCGTGATCTCGCGCGGCAGAAGAACCAGCTTGAGGCCGCTCCGCTGGTGGGCAAGCTGGCCAGCTGTACCGGCCGCAAGGCCGAGGAGAACGAACTGTTCATTGTCGAGGGTGATTCGGCGGGCGGATCGGCGAAACAGGGACGCGACCGGCGGTTCCAGGCTATACTGCCGCTGAGGGGTAAGCCGCTCAATGTCGAGCGCAAGCAGCTGGATAAGGTGCTGGGTAATGAGGAATTCCGCACGATAATCACCGCCCTAGGCGCGGGAGTGGGCGAGGACTTCGAGACTCCTCAGCTTAAATACAACCGTGTGATAATCCTATCGGACGCGGATCAAGACGGCGCGCATATCCGTGCGATACTACTGACATTCTTCTTTCGGTATATGCGCCCGATGGTCGCGCAGGGGCATGTCTATATCGGGCTGCCGCCGCTGTACCGCGTCCAGCGTGGTAACACGGCCAAGTACGCGTACGACGACGCCGAGCTGCGCAGGATAACCAGAACAGTCGGGCGCGACTATACTGTGCAGCGTTACAAGGGATTGGGGGAGATGGACCCCGAACAGTTGTGGGAGACGACGATGAACCCGGCGAACCGCAAGCTGTTGCAGGTCACGCTGGACGATGCCGCCGACGCCGAACGGATGGTTAGCCTGTTGATGGGCGAGCGAGTAGATCCGCGGCGTGAATTCATCATCCGGCACGCGAACTTCAACAAGCGGGATACGTTCCAAGAGTTCGACGACAAGCG
>JAISBH010000313.1 GCA_031266295.1 Oscillospiraceae bacterium
TTCTGAATCCCTCGAAGAACTGCGGGCACGACCAGGCGCCGCACGCCTGAACCACATCGCCGGAGGCATTCAGCTGCAGGGTCAAGCCGTTCGTCAGGTATATCGTCAGCGCTTGCTCGCCCGACGGGATCGCCTCACCGGACCAGGCGCGCGCGTCTTTCAGTAGGGTGGATACCAGCGCGTTGACCTTAGCTTCGTCGGTCACGATGCCCACTCCTGACAACTCCAACGCTCGAACCCTGCCTTCGATGGACAGCGTATCGCCGAAATTCTCATCGCCGACCAGGGATTTGGCGGCGTATCCGACCCGCTGAAATACCCGTGTCGTTCCATCAACCCTCGCCGCGATCATCGTGCGGGTAGAGTAATCCTGTACGGCATAGACTGATTCGCCCTCTGGCACAACATTTGACAGCACGCCTATCCGGTCCGCCAGCGATATATCCGACGTCAGCGGCTGCACATCGCCATGTTTCGTACCCAGCATATCGGACGGCAGCGACAGCGGCGCCGTGAGCATCTGATAATACCGGCCGTTCACGCTGACCAGCGCTGGTTCGTTCCCTGGCGTTTCGGCAAACAGCGTACGGTATTGAGGCACGCCGCTGCCCAACTTCAGCGCGCCGGTCATTAGATCCCCCGCGCGGAAGGATTGGGTCATCGGTATACCTTCATCCGTAGAGGCGATAGGCATCATTGGATCAAACTGCTCTGAGCCGAAGAAGCGCAGCCCCAGGCCGACCATCACCACCAACGCCAGCGCGGCTCCAAGCGCGGGGGTAAGCCGACGCATTACGGTCACGCGCGGAGGCGGCAGCCTATCAGGCAGCGATACCCTGCGCCCGAACCGGTTCGCGTGGGTGAGAATGCGGTGCCGCAGCGCGCCGTCGGCATGTACAGAGTCGAGCATCTGCTCCGCCGATTCCGGCATTCTATCCATCAATGATGCGTTAAACAGTGCCCGTGATCTTATGCGCTGACCCGCCGTAAGTCCGCTGAGCATCTCGTTGGCCACAAATCGCAATTCATTTATGGGAATTCGCCTATGACCTTGCTGGTTCGTCATCGGGCGTCACCTCCTTGTGATGGGCGTACGCGAGGATTGCGGCAGGGCAAGCCTTACGTTCCGCTCCCTTTCAGCATTACTTCCAGCTTCTTCCGCGCGCGCGAAAGACGGCTGGATATGGTTCCCTCGGGCAGATCGAGCATCATCGCGATCTCCGAGATGCCGAAGCCCTGATAATAGTGCAGCAGGATAACCTCTTTAAACGCAACGGGTAACCGGCTCACGGCCTCCATCAGGTCTGTCTTCTCCGTTCGGAACTCGATGTCGTCCGGCGCGGGAATGCAGTCGAACGGAGAGCCGAGAACCACGCGTTTCACCCAGGCGGCGCGCCACAGATCGCGGCACCGATTCAGCGCCACCTTGAGCAGCCAGGCCTTTTCGTGCCCCGGCTGGATGTCCGGCGTGCGCGTGAGCAGGCGCACGAACACATCCTGGCACACATCCTCGGCCTTTTGACGGTCGCCCAGGTAGAAGTAAGATACGCGCAACACATCGTCAGCATATTGGCTGTACAACCGTTCGAATAACTCGTTGGATTCCGCGTCCGACGTACCGGCCATGGCGTTGCAACACCGCCCGTCTTCTAAATATAATAACGAACCGTTACCGGTAAAACCTGCATTATACAGTAAAAATTGTTGTTGATCCACATCTTGAAGTCCATATGAATCAACAACCAATGATAAAGCCAGTATTCCCTAACATGTAAACGACGAAACTGGAAAGCCGCTTCTTCCCGCATTGTTAAATTATGACTGTGATTGTGATATGCACGCATGAGGCATACGCGCATATGATTGTAGAGAGTGGAGGTATTCATAAATGTCAATGCCCCGTTTATACATAAAGGATCATAATGATCTCAAACAAGCCCTGGCGAATATAGGCCTGTCGGTCGCGATGGAGGATACCGCCGCGACAAACCTTCTGGAAGCCGAGCGCAACAAGCTTTCCTTGGTAGGCGATCCAAACGCTCCGCTGGTTCAGAATACGCTCGACGGACTGTCGCCCGGCTTAACGATAAATGATCTGGCTGCGGTTGACCGCAGCGCCGCACGGCTGGTCGCGCAACTGAATGTCTTCCACCGGATGCTTATGATAAAATATACGATCGCCGCGAGCGCGTATCTGGGGCACGGCATCGTTTGCGAGGCGCTCGAGTGTGCGCCGTCCGAATGCCCGTGCGATCACATGCCGGATATAAATGTCCCGTGTCCGTGTGATTACATGCCGGATATAGATTCCCCGTGTCCGTGCGACTACATGCCGGATATAGACGCTCCGTGTCCGTGCGGTTACATGCCGGAGGAGAACCCCCTCTATTGCTGCGGCGACGCGGCGCGTCCGCGCCTTCGGGAAGGGGATTGAGATCCCCCTCCCGACCTCCCCCGGGGAGAACCCCCTCTGTCGCTGCGGCGACATCTCCCCCTAGGGGGCGATGAGGGTTGTCGGTTACGATGTGATTTGCAAGCAACGGGGGACGGGTTGCGCTACGAGATAGACTATCCAGGTACAACCGGTTGGCCGAAGCCGGTAGATTGTGT
>JAISBH010000183.1 GCA_031266295.1 Oscillospiraceae bacterium
ACCACAATATGTGCCGACATTTTTATGTAGCAGCACAAGATGTAGCGGAATTATTTTCCAAGTTGAGACTTTTTCAGTGCCCTCGGAGGTCGGGAGGGGGGGACGAGAGTCCCCTCTACCTGTACCGATTCCTCTCCGCCTCGCGCGCCTCGGCCAGCAGCAATCTATAGCGATCCAGGCGCGCTTGAGCGGGTGTTCCGGCCAGCGCAGCGGTTACTGCACAGCCCGGCTCCTTGTCATGCATACACGGCTGAAACCTGCATGCGCCGCTGTGCCCCTCAAACTCCGGATACACCTCCCGCACCTCCGCCGTCGGAACGTCCTCAAGCGCCAGCAGCGAGAATCCTGGCGTATCCAAAACCCTTAACTCTCCCTCTATCAGCAATTCAGCCTGCCGCGTTGTGTGCCGCCCGCGCTCGGTGCGCAAACTGACGCCGCCGGTCTTCAGCTTCCGGTTCAGCAGCGTATTTAGCACAGTGGTCTTGCCAGCGCCACTCTGTCCGGCCATACAGCACAGACGACCCGCCATTGCACCCCGCAGCGTCTCCAGCGTCGACGGCTCCAGCGCGCACACCGACATAACCTCCATCCCGGATTGAGCATACTCGTCGGCTACGCGCAACCCTAGCGACGGATCAAGGTCGCGCTTGTTTACGCATATCAGACAATCAATATTAGCGCGGCGAGCAATCACGGCCAGCCTGTCGATCAGCATCATGTCAGGCTCCGGCTTAGGTGCGATTACCAGTATAAGCAGCTCGAGATTGGCGACGGGTGGGCGAATCAGCACAGTGCGGCGCGGCAGTATACGCTCCAGCCAACCGTGACGCTCACCCTCGCCCGGCGTCATTTCGATCCGATCCCCCGCAAGCGGCGCGGTATCGCGTCTTAATTTACCGCGCGGACGCAGAATATACACCACGCCGTCGTCCGCCAGCGCGGTGTAGAATCCGCCTATGCCGCTTAGCAGCGTTCCTTGAGCGGCCATTATTCCAATGTTACCGTTATGCTTTGTATCAATTCGTTCTCATTGTATACGCGCACCGTCTGCGCGCCTGGCAAAGCGCTGCGCACCAGAAAGCGCGCAGTGCCGTCGCCTGCGGGATGGATCGCGCAATACTGCAGCTCCTCTGTGCCGTCAGGATTAAGCAGAGTCCCTTTAATCAGCGCGTCGTGATCCAAGCGGATCAGGGCTTCGGCCTGGCCCAGATATATCCGTTGTTCCAGCCTGCCTATTGTCAGCGTGACGGGCGTTTGAAGCATAACCTGCTTGGCTGTCTCCGGGCTTTGCGCGATCACGACGCCGTCCATCACCGAGTCGTTCACCGTCTGATATTGCACTTCTTGAAGCACCAGCTGGCCGTCGGCCTTCAGCCAGTCGCGCGCCTCCTGTTCCGTCTTGAACAGCAGATCAGGCACGACCATCAGCCCGCCGCTGACGGTCAGCATCACACTCGTCCCATACCGCACCTTCATCCCAGCCGTCGGTGACTGCCCGACGACCTGTCCTACCGCCACTTGTGATACTATCGTTTCCTGCGCACCCAGATTCAGCTTGAATTTCTCGATGATCTCCATCGCCTTGCCGACCGTTTCGTGTGTGAGATCGGGCATGATGATATCATACTCGCTCTTGCTGACGACGAGCGTCACATTGTCTCCCTTGGAAAGCAGCACGCCCGGCATCGGCTCCTGCTCGATCACCAAGTTTTCGTTGCCGATCTCGACGATCCGATCACGGCGGAGAACCTCCAGCCCTAAATCCAGAAGGTTTTGGCTTGCAACCTCCCATGAGTAGTTCGTTACGACAGGCATAATAATATGGTTACTTAACGAGTGAATCACACTGCGCGCCACATTCGTTACCAACAATCCAATAACCAATAATAGCAATACTGTGAAGCTGGTGGTCATCACCCGGCGCGACCAGCGCAGCCTATTATGCTGCTTGTTTTTACGCTGCGCTTCGCTGGGCTTGGACTCTGACAGCGGCGTATGCTTGGGCGCGGAGGTATTCGGTTTCTTGAGCGCGTGTCGGATGGCCTGGATCATCGCGGCGGCGCTCTCGTGACGATTGGCGGGGTCTTTCTCCATCGCGCGCAGAGCGATCTTGGACAGCTCGGCGTTCGCGTTCGGGTTGATCTCTGTCGGCGGGCGCGGCGTGTCCTCGATATGCTGCAACGCTACCTCCACCTGCGACTGGCCTTGGAATGGCAACGCGCCTGTGAGCATCTCATACAGCACCACGCCGACGGAGTATATGTCAGACTTATGATCGGCGGCTTTGCCGCGCGCCTGCTCGGGCGAGAAGTAATGTACCGATCCGAGCGGTATCTCTTCCAGTTGATCTTTTCCGCTCTTGGAATCAGGCGGCTTCGTCGTGTCCTTCGAACCGCCGGGCTGAGGTTTGCCCGCCGGATCCACCAGCCGCGCGATGCCGAAGTCCAGCACCTTTACCACGCCCTGCTTGTCGATCATGATGTTCTGCGGCTTTACGTCGCGATGGATTATACCATTCTGGTGTGCGTGCTGCAGCGCGGAGAGGATGCGTATGGCTATCTGCCCCGCTGTGTCACCACGCAGCGCGCCAGACTGTGTGATCATATCATTGAGCGATGTGCCGAACACAAACTCGATGACCAGGTAGTGCAGTTCGTCCTCGACGCCGACGTCCAGCAGTCCCGCTACATTCGGATGGGTCATGCGCGACACGGCAGTGCACTCGGCCTCGAATCTCGCGATGAAGGCCGAGTCCTTGCACAGTTCCTCGCGCAGTATCTTTACCGCTACCATCTTCTTCGTGTTGCGATCCAGCGCGCGATACACGGTGGACATGCCGCCCGCGCCTACCCGTTCGAGCAACTCATATCTATTCGCCAGAACCTTGCCGATCCTTACCTGCCCCGTTTGATTCGGCGCGTTTGCGGGCGGAGCGGATGGCTCGCTCATAGATCGGCCTCCTTTCCCGCGATCGGATACCCGCTATCACCGGGTTCGCCGTCGTATACCAGCACCAGGGATATGTTGTCGATGCCGCCACAGTTCAGCGCCTCGCGCATCAGAATGTCGGCGGCTTCGTCGATCGTATATCCGCGCAGTATAGACGCTATGCTGGCGTCGTCGATCATATTGGTCAGTCCGTCGCTGCATAGCAGCCATAGGTCGCCGGGTTGGCGGTCCCAGCCAAACAGGTCGGGACTGGCGGTTTTTTTGATTCCCAACGCGCGCGTGATGACGCTGCGTTCGGGATGAACGCGCGCCTGCTCGGGGGTAATGGCCTTCGTGCGCAGTAGGTCGTCGACTCTAGAGTGATCCCGTGTGCAGCGGTGCAGACACTTGCCGCGCAGCAGGTAGGCGCGGCTGTCGCCCAGCTGCGCTATCATCACGCCATGCTCCCTTGCGCCACCTGGCGCGATCCATAGCAGCGTGACGGTGGTGCCCATGCCTTGGAAGTCGGCGCGCGTCTGGCTTTTATCAAAGATGGTTTTGTTGGCGGCGGCGATGGCTTCCCGCAGCGCGCCTGCCCCGAACGGCACGCCGGTCAAGGATCGCTTCAGCGAGTCTGCCGCCATGCTAGAGGCGATCTCCCCCGCGAGATGGCCGCCCATACCATCCGCTATGATGTACAGTCCGGACGGATCGACGAGAACCGTGTCCTCGTTCTTCTCGCGGACGAAACCGGGGTGGGTGCGATATACAGCGCGCATATGCCCTCCAGGATGTAGCAGTTAATGTCTTTCCCGAACAGACCCTAGTCCAATTCAAACGCCGATTGTCTCAACTGCCCGCACGCGCCCTGCACGCCGTCGCCCAGCGTGCGCCGCCGCGTTACCGATACGCCCAAGCCTTCCAGCTCGCGCTGGAATCGCCCAACTGTGGCGTCGGGCGAAGGGCGCATGTCCCGCTCGGGTATCGGGTTGAGCGGGATCAGGTTGACGTGGCACTGCATACCGGATATCAGCGAGGCCAGCCGTCTGGCCAGCGCGGCGGAATCGTTTACGCCGTCGATCATCGCATACTCGAATATGACGCGGCGGCCCGTCCGGCGCAGGTATGTCCTGCACGCGGCGATGAGTCCCGGCAGAGGATACTTGCGCGCGACAGGCATCAACTCACGGCGGATGGAGTCGTCCGGCGCGTGCAGCGATACGCACAGCGTGACCGGCAGTCCCTCGCCGGAGAAACGCTCAATCGCGTCCGTCATCCCGCAAGTGGACAGCGAGATGCGGCGCATACCTATCTCGAATCCTTTCGGCTCTCGAACGGTGCGTAGGAACAACACTGTGTTGTCATAATTGTCCAACGCCTCGCCGCTGCCCATCAGTACGACGTTATGTATCGCCGACCGTTCCGACGCCGCCGCTATCTGGCCCAGCATCTCGCCGGCAGTGAGGTTGCGCGCTAGGCCACCTAGCGTGGATGCGCAGAATCGGCAGCCCATCCGGCATCCGGCTTGAGTGGATAGGCACAGCGTGTCGCCGTGGCGATAACTCATGCGTACGCCCTCGACGCGCTGACCATCCGACAACCGATAGAGGTACTTGACGCATCCGCCCTGATCGTCGCTCAATTCACGCTCGATAACCGCGCTATTGTCGGCCAGCGTCCCGGCCAACCGTGATCG
Organism: Oscillospiraceae bacterium; assembly: GCA_031266295.1. Classification (GTDB taxonomy): domain Bacteria; phylum Bacillota; class Clostridia; order Christensenellales; family Aristaeellaceae; genus BNUH01. Next base: position 4,625 of record JAISBH010000183.1, read on the forward strand.
GAGAGCGGCGGGCAGGGTCGTCATCCGGTCGGCTGGCACACCCTTGATCGCGTACCGATACAACTGTTCCGCACGGTAGGATGGTTCGCCCCATTCCGACGTCAGCGCGCGCAGTCCATCCAGGCCCAACGCGATAGGATCGACACGCTCGGCGCGCTCAACGGCTGTCACGCGCGCACCCCTCCGCGCGATCGTATCAACCGGGCCACGAAGAAACCCTCTATCCAGACGGGGGTCGCTGGATTCTCTCCGGCTTCGAAGCGGGGCTGCAGCTGCAGCCCGAATTCATCCGGCGTGAAGTGCGCGATCGGCGTCCGGTCGATGGAGTAATCCTTGTGGAACTTGAGGAAGGATTCGATCTGCCGCGCGTTCTCCTCGGGCAGTATGGAGCACGTCGCGTACACCATCGCGCCGCCAGGTTTGACGTAAGCCGCGCAGGTTTCCAGTATATCGCGCTGAACGGCGACTAATTCCGCTAAGCTTTCTGGAGTCAATCGACCGCGAATGTCGGGTTTGTCCGCCGCCACGCCCAGGCCGGAACATGGAGCGTCGACCAGCACAGCGTCGAAATAATCGATCCAATCGCTGTTGACGCGGGTAGCGTCGCGCTCGATGGGCTTGATGTTCTCCAGTCCGAGCCTGCCTGCCTGCGCTCGGATCAGCTCGACGCGGTGAGGATACTTGTCCAGCGCGAACACGCGGCCCGATTGACCCATGCGTTCCGCCATGTACGCCGTCTTCCCTCCGGGCGCAGCGCACGCGTCCAGTATGCGCATACCGCGCTTGGCTCCTACAGTTTCGGCGGCCAACATGCTAGCCGCGCCCTCCACGCTGAATAATCCCGCACGGAAATCGGGATCGTCGCCGATCGATCCCGCGCTGGTCGTGTAATAACTGCCCGGCAGCAAGCCCTTGCGCAGCGTCCAGCCGCGCGCCTCCATGCGTTTCTCGAACGACTCGGCATCCATCTTCAGCGTGTTGATGCGGATAGTCACGCCCGTGTCGAACGCGCGCAGCATGGCGATGCGCTCCGCTTCATCCGTTCCGTACGCGTCCGTCAGCCTCTCCAGTATCCAGCGCGGCCAGCTTGTCTTCAGGGCGAACGCGTCCATCGGGTCGGGCGGCCATTCCACCGGGGCGTTCTTACCTTCCGACAGGCGGCGCAGCGCAAAGTTGATCATCCCCGCGAACGGCAGCGCGGCGGTGAACTGCTTGGCCAAGCTGACCGTCTCGTCGCAGGCGGCGTGATCCGGCACGCGATCGAGGAACAGTATCTGATACGCCCCCAGCCGCAGCAGATCGCGCGCGAGCGGGCTTACGTGCTCTGGTTCGTGGAGGTATTTATCAACACGATAGTCCAGCAGCCGCTGTTCCTCAATCACGCCGTATACCAACTGCGTGACAAACGCGCGATCCAGCTGGCTAAGCGAGGAATCGCGCAAACGCTTGTCCAGCGCGAGCGACGCGAACGCAGCTGATTGGGTGACATCCTGCAGCGTATTGAGCGCAACCGCGCGCGCGTTGGGTTTAGGCGGGACAAATGGTTGGCGGTGAGAGGCTGGTTTGGCTAACGCAGGTCTGTCCGACGGCGCTTTACTGAACGCGGGTCTGTCCGACGGCGCTTTGCTGAAAGTCCCTCTGTTCGGCGGCACTCTGTTCATAACTGTATCCCCTCCGTCAACGGATGGCCGCGCAGATACGCCGCTGCTAGCATCCGCTTGCCGGAGAGCGGCTGAACCTCGACGGCCTCAAGCGCGGTATTGTCTTTGCACGCAATGAACAGACCGCGCTTGGGATCGGACATAATTATCATGCCGGGGGAGATATCATTGTATCTCTCCGCTATAATACTATACTCGTCGGGCGTTGCGACCCGTCCGCGTATGATCTTGATGATGCCATTGGGGGTTGACGTATACGCTCCGGGCCATGGCGTCACCCCGTTAATCCTGCTGTGGATATCGTGGGCGGGTTTCATCCAGTCGATCTTCCCATCCTCCTTGGCCAGCATCGGGAAATAGGTCGCGGCGGCGTGATCCTGCGGCTCGCGCGGACAATCGCCTCGCTCAAGCCTTGCGAGGGTCTCGAGCAGCAGCGCCGCTCCGACAGCGGACAGGCGGGATAACAGCGAGTCGGCTGTGTCGTCCGGCAGGATAGGTTCGACGCGCTGCAGCAGCGTGTCGCCGGTATCAATGCCCGCGTCGGTCATCATGGTTGTGACCCCAGTGTGATGCTCGCCGTTTATCAGCGCCCATTGGACGGGAGCGGGTCCCCGGTATCTCGGCAGCAGCGACGCGTGGACGTTGATCGTTCCGAGGCGGGGGACGTCAAGCAGCCGCTGCGAGAGTATCTGGCCGTAGGCGGCGGTTACGAACACGTTCGCGTCCAGCGCGCGCAGCGACTCGATATGCTCCCGGCGGCGCAAGCGTTCCGGTTGTACGACGTTCATCCCCAAACCCAACGCCGCGCGCTTGACGGGCGGAGCCTCAACGCGTCCGCCTCTTCCGGTCGGACGGTCGGGCTGCGTCACAACCGCCGCGACGTCGTGCCCGGCGTTAACCAACGCCTTTAGCGGCGGTACGGCGAAGTCGGGCGTACCCATAAAGACGATCCTCATGCCCGCTCAGACTCCGCGCCGTCTTCATCCTCAACGTACTCATAAACCATCGCGTCTTCGATGCGCGTCAGCTTATCCAGGAAGAGTATGCCGTCGAGGTGGTCGATCTCGTGGCACAGCGCGACGGCGGCCAGTTCCTCCGCCTTTATCTCGACAGGTTCGCCCTTGCGGTTCAGCCCGCGCACCGTCACCTTGTGCGGCCTGACGACGAATCCACGCATACCGGGTATGGACAGGCAGCCCTCGCTGTCCTCGCGCTCGTCCGACGCCTCGATCAATTCAGGGTTGATCAGCTCGATCAAGCCCTCGCCCACGTCCACCACTACCGCGCGGCGCAGTGCCCCCACCTGAGGCGCGGCCAGTCCGCATCCATCGACGGAATGCATGGTATCCGCCATGTCGTCAAGCAGCTGCAGTACTCGGCGGTTGATCTCTGTGATCGGGCGCGAGCGTTTGCGCAGCAGGTCTGTTTTACTGGCGTCCAGTATCCGGCGAAGCGCCATTATGTTACCACCTTTCAGGAGTGATTAGTATTACAGAAGGTTCGGCGGGTCAATCTGGAGGCTGGCGCGCGTCTCGGCATCCTGATGGGACACCGTGAGCGTGCGCAGCTGTTCCAATATATCCGAGGTCGGTCCACGCGCGTATAGTTTCAGAAACAATTGCCAGCGTGTTTGGCCCTTTATCCGCTCGATCGGAGCGGGGCGCGCGTTCATGTGAACGACCTGCCGCCGAAGCGCTGGATTGCGGTGAAGGAAATCCAGCATCAGCGCATGGTCGGACTCGCAAGCGGACTGCACGTTCAAAGGTTCCGCGCCTTCATACAATATGCGCGTCATACGCGTGAACGGCGGGTACAGGCTGATCCGCCTCGAATCGATCTCCCTCTCATAAAACGATCGGTAGTCCTGCGCACATGCCGCCGTTATGCTGTAATGCGACGGGTCGTATGTCTGCACGACCACGCGTCCCGGCGATTGAGCGCGCCCGGCCCGCCCAGCCGCCTGAGTCACGAGCTGAAACGTACGCTCCGCGCTGCGGTAATCGGGCAGGTGCAGCATAGCGTCGGCGGCGATCACGCCGACCAGCGTCACGTTCGGGAAGTCGAGGCCCTTCGCGATCATCTGCGTGCCGATCATCACGCGTGCCTCACCCTCTCGGAACGCGCGCAGTAGTTCGATGCAGGCGTCCTTCCCCCGAGATGTGTCGGAATCCATACGCAATATGGATGTATCCGGCAGCAGCTCCCGCACGGTGGCCTCGACCTTCTGGGTCCCAGCGCCGAAGTATTTTATGTAGGAACTGCCGCACGCCGGGCATCGGGCGGGAGGGATTCGCGCCGCGCCGCAGTAATGACAGCGCAACGAAGAGTCCGCCTGATGATATGTCATAGACACGTCGCACTGATCGCACCGTTCGACATAACCACACGCCCGGCACGATACGAACGTAGAGTATCCTCGCCGGTTCATCAGCAGCATGGCTTGCTTGCCGTCATTAACCGTCTCGACCAACGCCGCCGCGAGCGTATTACTAAGCACCGAGAAGTTACCTTTCGCGATCTCCTGTCTCATATCGATCAGTTCGACGGCAGGCATCGGGCGGTCATTGACGCGCTTGGGCATCTCCAGCAATTGGAATTGGCTCCGCAGCACTCGCGAGAAGTCTGGCAGCGACGGTGTTGCGCTTGCCAGCAGCAGCACGGCGTTCGCGGCGCGGCATCGCTCACGAGCAACCTCGCGCGCATCGTAACACGGGTGACGCTCGGAGACGTAACTGTTCTCATGCTCCTCGTCAATTATTATTACGCCTAACCGCTCCACTGGCGCAAATATCGCGGAACGCGCGCCTATCACCACGCGAGCGTCGCCGCGCCTGATTCGCCGCCATTCGTCATAGCGTTCACCCGCCGACAGCCGCGAGTGCAGCACCGCCGAGCGCTTGCCAAACCTAGCTTGAAACCAGCTGGTCATCTGCGGGGTCAGCGCGATCTCGGGCACCAACACGATCACGCCCTGACCGCGCGCCAAGGCCTCTCGCGCCAAACGTATGAACACCTCCGTCTTTCCGCTGCCCGTCACGCCCCATAACATGAATGCGCCACCCGCGCTCAATGCCTCGCGCAGCGTTGACAACACGCGGGTTTGGTCGGCGGTAAGCGGCGGGTCGGGCACTGATTCGATCGGATCGACGCGGGGAGCGCGCAGGATCTCGCGCTTCTCCAGGGTGACGAAGCCGCCGGATACCAGTGCGCTAACGACGGACGACGGGAAGACGCTTCGCGGCGGCGGGTTGGAACCGGCCTTCGCGATCGACTCAAGCGCGTCGGCCTGGCGGTTAGCGTGGCGCGAGCGCAATCCGTCGACGGCCGCGATCAGCGTGTCCGGCCATCCCGCCGCGTCTTCGGGAAGAATACCGTCCAAAGGCAACAGGCACGGAGCCAGCGCGGCCACCGTCTCGGTTTTCACGCGAATCCGGCCTTCGCGCATTTGCGCCGGTATCAACAGCCGCAGCGACTCGACGGGTAGACAAGCGTACTGCCCTTCCATCCACCGCGCCAGCGCGATCAGCTCGGGTAGCAGCGCGGGCGTTTCATCCAGCAGCGCGTCTACGGGTTTCACGCGTTCGGCCGCCAGCTCGGTCGAATCACGCAGTCCCAGCACGTAACCCTCGATCCGCCGCGAGCCGAACGGAACGCGAACGCGCGCGCCGATCCGCGCGTCCATACCGTCGGGCACTCGATACGTAAACACGCGAGCCAGTTCAGGCCGCGCGATCTCGACCACTACATCGCAGTAAGCGGGACGAGGGGGAGCGGGAATCGGCGCGTCTGTCGGTTCGAACATGTTACATTATTATACTTGATAAGACAGCGCCGCGCAAGGGCGGGCTTGATAGCAAAATGTCGTCAACTTAACAAGGCCGATAGCAAAATCAAATGCCCCTGTGGGGAGGAGGAGGAGAGGCTATCGGTTAAGCAGCCGAAAGATCAGACATATGCAAATGCCACAAATCCAATGGCGTGCGGTAGTTCAGACGTTTTCACGGCAGGGTGTTGATGAAGTGCGCGATCCGGTTCAAGGTATCCGACGTGAGCGCGCTCAAGTCGGAGCCCTTTGGCAGAGAGCGGCGGACAATACCGTTCCAATTCTCATTCGTGCCACGCTCGAACGAGCTGTACGGGTGTGCGTAATGTACTTTGGTGCGATCCTCGCGCTCCATCTCCTTCGACGACAAAAATTCCGTGCCGTTGTCGAAGGTGATTGTCTTGAAGATTGTCGAAAACTTCTCCCCGTAACGTGTCGCAAATCGTTCAATACGTCAACGATTATATCCGATGTATGTCTGCTTGCGGGAAAGATGAATCCAGTTCTGCTCGTCCTTTCCACCAAGGTCAGAATTGGCTCTTTCCGTCTTTTCCGATTATGGAATCGCCTTCCCAGTGACCAAACAGGAAAGAATCCCTTCGGGATTCTGCAGATCCGCGCCCGCTTCGCGCTGCGCGCTGCTACTCGTTACGTCCGTCCACCACTGACGGGCATTCCTCAATGGAGCGTCCCAGTTTTTTCTTGTGTTCACGCGGCTTGGATGCTGGTTTGCGCCGCACTTTGAGCAGTAAGTCGATCACTTTCACCTTACATAGTCCTATTTCTATATAGTTATAGAAAGTCCTGGTGCAGAGGGTTTGTTCGAAACACTTATGCTCGCGGGCATATCCGATCGCGGCGTCCGGCGACCATTTCTCTTCGCCAAGTATTTTCCCCTCGACATATCAGGAAAGAATCCATTCGGGGTTCTGCAGATCCGCGCCCGCTGCGCATTGCTATTTGATCATATCTTGGCATCGGGTCCATTTGAACCGGTTCCCGCAGTTTTCCGGTTCTCGCGATAGACGCGCTCCCCCGCGTCCCAACGGTAAACCTTCTCATCTATAGTAAACACTGAATAACCTATGATTTCTCGTCGGAGTATGGTAAAACAGTACAGGAGGTGAAGAAGATGATGAATACACAGCAGACGTTTGGCGATATAGAGTACGCCTCAAAAAAGCGAAGAACATGCAAAGATATATTCCTAGAGAGGATGGAAGGCATAGTTCCTTGGGGGG
>JAISBH010000201.1 GCA_031266295.1 Oscillospiraceae bacterium
TCCCCGACGAATCCCCGTGCATCCACTGCGGCCGATGTACCCGCGTCTGCCCGATGAAACTGCAGACCACGATGATCGACATGTATGTGCGCAAGCGCCGCTATGAGGCCGCGAAGGCCGCTGGCGTGATGAACTGTATCGAGTGCGGCGCGTGCACCTACGTCTGCCCCGCGAAGCGTCAGCTAACCCAGATGTGCCGCGTCGGCAAGCGCATGGTGCCGCTGCTGGTCAAATAGGGGGGAATTACCCATGCAATCGGTAACGCTCAAAGGACTCCATGGAAACTGGAACGCGTCGCCCTCGCCTCACATTCGCGACAACGTAACCACTCGCGGCCTGATGCGCGACGTATGCATAGCGCTGCTGCCCGCGCTGGCTTGCGGCGTGTATTTTTATGGCTGGCAATCGTTGCGCGTGATAATCGCCTGCGTGATCTCCGCCGTAACCAGTGAGTTCGCCTATCAGAAACTGGCAAAGAAAACAGTGCGCGTCAACGACCTCAGCGCGCTGGTAACAGGACTGCTTCTTGCGTGCAACCTGCCCCCGACCGCGCCGTGGTGGCTGTGCGTGATCGGCGGCGTAATAGCCATAGTGCTGATCAAGCAGGTATTCGGCGGCGTCGGCCAAAACTTCTTTAATCCAGCGTTAGGCGCGCGGGCGATATTGATGATATCATGGGCGACACAAATGACCGCCGTAATAGCGGCGCAGCCCGGCGTGATGACGGGCGTTGATACGGTCAGCATCGCGACGCCGCTCGCTATGCGTTATGTGTCGGAGCCTACTCCATACACGATCGGGCAATTGTTCCTGGGGAATATACCGGGCATGTTGGGCGAGACCAGTAAGCTTGCGCTGCTGATCGGCCTGGCGTACTTGCTCGCGCGGCGTGTGATCACGTGGCACATACCGGTCACTTTCATCGGCACGGCGCTCATACTGTTCACAATCAAGCACGGCACGATATTCACCGGCAGCATTGCCGGAGCGGTGGTCAGCAGCCAGCAGGCTCTTTACCAAATACTATCGGGAGGCCTGTTCCTAGGCGCGATATTCATGGCGACAGACTATGTCACCTCGCCCATACACCCATGGGGCAAGGTCGTGATGGGCGTAGGCTGTGGATTAATATTGTTTGTGATACGCGAGTTCAACCCGGCATATCCGGAGGGCTGTTCTTTCGCTATACTGCTGATGAACCTGCTGACGCCGCTCGTCAACCGGGTATTCAAGCCCAAGATGTTCGGCGAACAGCCCGCCCCCAAAGTCGACAAAAAATCTGGGGAGGTGAAGTCCGTTGCGTGACGTCGTTAACGCGGGCTTTCGGCTGCTGGTCATAGCGCTGGTCGCCGCACTGTTGCTGGCCGGAACCAACATGATCACGCGCGGCCCGATCGCCGAGCACGCGCTTGAGAACAACACATCCTCCCGGCAGACCGTTCTGCCCGAGGCGGATTCATTCGAGCCGCTCGTCTGGCCCGAATCTATCGGCCTGACCATGTTCTCATCGCTGATCGAGGCGTTTGAAGCGAGGCGCGGCGGCGAGCTGATCGGCTACACATTCCTGTTTGAACCCATGGGATACAAAGACAAGATACCCGTATCGGTGGGGATCCGGCTGCCTGACGATCCATCCGCGCCTGGGGTCATCACAGGCGTGGCCATCGGCGACATATCCGAGACCAGCGGACTCGGTTCGCGGGTCAAAGACGAGCCGTTCCTCTCTCAGTTTACCGGCGTAGCCGCCGATCGGCTGAACGACGACGTGAACACTATCGCAGGCGCGACTATCTCATCCGGCGCGGTGAAGGAAGCGGTAAAGAGCGCGGTTTTAGCGTTCGACACGATCCGCACGGACGCTGCGGTCGCGGAGTAAGGGGGATACCGGCATGGCTGACATACCAAGAAAACCTGCGGCGCTAATCATCCGCAACGGCATACTGGATGAGAATCCCACGTTCCGGCTCGTGCTGGGCATGTGCCCGACACTGGCCGTGACGACCGCCGCCAGCAATGGATTGGGCATGGGCGCGGCGACGACATTCGTGCTGGCGATGTCCAACCTGTTCATATCGCTGCTGCGCAAGCAGATACCTGATAACATACGCATACCGGCGTTTGTCGTGGTGATAGCGGCGTTCACGACCATCGTGCAGCTGCTGATCAAGGCGTTTGTGCCCGCTCTGGACGCTGCGCTGGGTATATTCATCCCGCTGATCGTCGTTAACTGTATCGTATTCGCGCGCGCGGAGGCGTTCGCGTTCAAGAACACGCCGCGCGACTCGGTGCTGGATGGTCTGGGCATGGGCGTAGGGTTTACATGCGCGCTGACTATACTATCCAGCGTGCGCGAGATACTCGGCTCCGGGACATGGTTCGGCATTCATGTAATGCCGGCGGGGTTCCAACCGATGTCGATACTTACTCAACCGCCTGGAGGGTTCATGACGCTAGGGATTGTGCTCGCGCTGTTCAACCTGGTCGAGAAGCGGTACCTGCGCAAGCTGACCGCTCCGAAGGCCGACGCCGGGTGCCATACCTTATAAAAAGGGGAGTCTGCGCGTGAAAGAGATACTGATAATCATCGTCAATGGCGTGCTGGTGCACAACTTTATAATGAATCGCTTCCTGGGCTGCTGCCCGTTCCTGGGCGTATCCAAGCAATTGGAAACGGCGGTTAGCATGGGCGTAGCCGTGACGTTCGTCATGACGCTGGCCTCGATGATCACCTACCTGTTCAACACCCTGCTGTTAGTACCGTTGAACATGGAATATCTGCAGATACTGGCGTTCATCGTGGTAATAGCCGCGCTGGTGCAGATCGTCGAGATGGCGCTGCGCAAGATAAGCCCGCTGCTGTACCGCGCGCTGGGCGTATACCTGCCGCTGATCACGACCAACTGCGCCGTGCTGGGCGTTACGATACTTAACGTTACCAGCAATTACAACCTAGTACAGTCGGTGGTGAACGGGTTCGCGGGCGGCGCGGGGTTCATGCTGTCGATCGTGTTGTTCGCCGGGGTGCGCGAGCGGTTAGCGCTGGCCGATATGCCGGCGTGGATGGATGGTTTCCCCGGCGCGCTTATCACGGCGGGATTGATGAGCGTGGCGTTCTTTGGGTTCGCCGGAATGGGCTGACCGTCGAATAGCGATAATGGGATAGGGTGAGCGTATGGAGATATTGATCGCCGGCGCGTCGATCGGCGCGCTTGGGCTGGTATTT
>JAISBH010000208.1 GCA_031266295.1 Oscillospiraceae bacterium
ATGCGCCGCCGCAGGTCGTCCAGGCAACATCATACTTATTAGCGCAAGTTCGCCCGCATTCGGCAATAAACGGTATCCCGCGTTCGTCATATAATTAATGAATTCGTAATGGAGGAGTACTATGCGCAAAATACCCAAGTACCGACCGATCAAACAGCAGAAAACCCACCTCGACCGTCGCGATATCGCGTTGGGGTTCATGGCGGTCATATTGATATTATCATTAATGGCGGGCGGCGCGATCGCACTGGTAATGACGGGGGTGTTCACGCCCGCCGTGTTCACCAATCCTCTCGTTGAGCAGCCGTCGGACGAGCTGAACATCCCGCCCCAGCCCACCATGAAGCCAGCTGCCGGCGCGGTATGGGCCGGCGGCGGGGTCTCCCTCCAGGTTGTCGGCACGAGCGGCAAGAAGAGCGGCCTGTCCGACGAGCAGCGGCAGGAGCTGGAGCAGCAGAACGCCAGTGAAAACTTCGACGCCTACTCGGCCATAGAGGATCCGTGGGACGTCGAGTCCGTGCTGAACGCCGTCGTCGACCTGGAACTGCCGCCGATCCCGGAGGACGCGCGGATCACCGTTCGCAAGGATGATCTAAACCCAAACAGCGCCCTGCCCGACGAATGGACAAACATCCTGCTGTTGGGTACGGACGACCGCGACGCGCAATCCAACACGGGCCGCACGGATACGATCATCATCGCGTCGATCAACCAGACCACCGGACAGATCAAGCTGACCAGCCTCGCGCGTGACATATTTGTAGAAGTGCCCAACCTGACCGACAAGCAGCGTCTAAACGTCGCGCACGCGTACGGCGGGCCGAACCTGTCGATGAAGGCCGTCAACACGGCGTTCGACATGAACATAACCAAGTATGTGAGAGTAAACCTGCATGGGCTGGTGGATATACTCAGCTTTTTCGGCGGAGCGTGGATAGAGCTGATCCCCGGCGAGGCCGAGCAGATCAACTACAACGTCGCGGTAGCAGAGGACTACGAGGGCTTCGAGAAGAATCTCGACCGCGTACTACTCAAGAAGGATCAAGTGGGGCTGACCAAGCTGGATCCGCTGCAGGCGATGGGCTACGCGCGCATCCGGCACATCGATAGCGATCTCGCGCGGACAAACCGTCAGCGCGTCCTGCTCGAGAAGCTGATGGAGATGGCGATGGACGACGCCGACCCGCAGAGTCTGTTTCTGCTGGCAAACGTGATAATGCCATACACAACCACCAACCTTTCCCTATCCGAAATCGTCAAGACAGCGGTGAACACGCTCGTCTCCGGACTCAAGCCGATGGAGTTTCTGTCTATACCGCTGGAAGGCAGCTACTCCTACATCCACGCGGACGCGGGCGAAGCCGTACTCGACGCGAATATCACACTAAACAAGACCGCGCTGCATGAATTCATCTATGGACAATACATCGCGCGGCCGACGAAGTAGGTTATATGCCGACAAAGCAGTATGACCGAGGCAATCCCGTGTCCTGCGCCTTGGGGATATACCCGTCGCTGGCGCTGCTGGAGTTGAACCCCGGCTGCGCGCGGAAGCTGATGCTGGATGATCGCGGCATAGGCAGCGACGGCGTAGAGCGGCTTACGAGCCAATGCGCGCTGTTGAATGTGAGCGTAGAAACGGCCCCGCGCGCGCTTAAACGCATATCGGGCAAGGACAACTGCTTCGCCGCGATCGAGTTTGACAAGGCGAAAGCATGTAAACCCGTCGATCCGTCAAAGCCGCACGTTGTGCTCGTCGAACCGTCGGATCAAGGCAACGTCGGAACGATACTGCGCAGCATGGCCGGGTTCGACCTGGGCGATCTGGTGCTGATAGGTTCGGCGGCGGACGTTTTCGACCCGCGTACCGTGCGCGCGTCGATGGGCGCGCTGTTCGCGTGCAGGGTGAGCGCATTCGACGGCGGCAATGGGTTTGAACGGTATCGCGAGGCGTTCCCGTCGCACACCGTTTACCCATTCATGCTGGGCGCGGCGCTCACGCTGAACGAAGCGGCGGCGAGCCATGACTGCATGTACGCGCTGGTATTCGGCAACGAAGGCTCCGGTCTGCCGGAGAGATTCTCTAGTATAGGCACGCCGGTGATGATCCCGCAGCGCGGCACAATCGATTCGCTGAACCTCGCCGTAGCGGCGTCGATAGCGATGTACGCGTTTACCACAACAAACTAAATGGCAAAAGTCCCTAGCTTTGGCTATGGGAAGTAACGGAGTGATTCCATGTCGATACTGGGACGGCCTGCAGAACTCGCCGATTCGTTCGCCGCAGATTGCGCGGACGCGCTGCGCTTCGCCATTGCCGAGCTGATAACCCGTGCGCCATACGATCCCGTTCGGCTGCTGGTCATAGGATGCTCGACCAGCGAAGCCGCCGGGAACGGTATCGGGAGCCGCGCGTATCCCGCGCTGGGCGTCGCGCTGGCGGAGGCGGCGCTGTCCGTTTGCGGTGATAACAACATCGCGCTGGCAGCGCAATGCTGCGAACACCTGAATCGCGCCTTGGTCGTAGAGCGGCGCACGCTGGACGCGCGTCGTTTGAACCGCGTGATAGCCACGCCCACTCCAGAGGCGGGCGGTTCGTTCGCGTCGGCGGTGTATTCACTGATGGACGAGCCTGTGCTGGCCGAAGCCGTTGCGGCTGACGCGGGAATCGACGCGGGCGGCACGCTGATTGGAATGCATCTGAAGCGCGTCGCGGTGCCGGTTCGCTTGTCCGTCATAACGATCGGCCACGCGCGAATCAATGCGGCGGTCACGCGCCCTCCCTACACAGGCGGGCCGCGAGCGTCTTATGCGACGTAAACCGCCGGTATGACGAACGCTCCCCGCTTCCTTAAGGGTTCACCACATTTTGTGGACTGCCCTTGATAAACCCCTTCAGATTATCAACCGCGATATCCATCAGCCGCTGCCGGCTCTCTTTGGGCGCCCACGCTATGTGGGGCGTGATAAGGCAACGGGGCAGACCGAGCAGCGGATTACCCGGCTCGATGGGTTCCTTGGAGACGACGTCCATCGCGGCGGCGTAGACCTTACCGCTGACAAGCGCCTCGCGCAGCGCGCTCTCGTCGATCAACGGCCCTCGAGACGTGTTGATGATAATCACGCCGTCCTTCATTTTCGCGATAGAGTCGGCGTTGATTATGTTCTGGGTGTCTGGCAGCAGCGGGCAGTGCAGCGATATGACGTCGCTGCCGGACAGCAGCTCGTCCAACGTGACGGATTCAGGGGCGCTGACGTGAGCGTCGTATGCGGCGACATTCATACCGAACGCCTTCGCGATGTTCCCGACCGCCTGACCTATCCGACCGAAGCCGATTAGCCCCATCGTCTTGTCCTTCAATTCAATAAGCGGGTAATCCCAAAAGCAGAAATCGCCCCGCGCCTGCCACTGCCCGCGCTGAACCTCTGCCGCGTGATGGGCGACATGGTGACACAGCTCCAGCAGCAGCGCGAACGTGAACTGCGCCACGGCCGACGTACCATATGTGGGGATATTGCACACCGGGATCCCCCGCTCTTTTGCGGCTGCGGCGTCGACGATGTTGTATCCGGTCGCCAGCACGCCGATGAAGCGCACGGTCGGCGCGGCGTCCATGTCGGCGGCGGTGATAGGCGTCTTGTTAGTGTAGACGGCGTCCGCGCCGGTCATGCGCGCGGCGATCTGGTCGGCCGGGGTGCGGTCATACACGGTCAGCTCGCCTAGCGCCTCAAGCGCGTCCCAGCTCAGGTCGCCGGGGTTTTCTGTGTAGCCGTCGAGGATTACGATTCTCATATACGCCTCCATACGCGTTTCAACTCACACCCCGCTTACGCGGCGTGACCATCCCAACTGTAATTATAACATGCCTCAATTGCAATTTCCATCCTGTTTGCTTATTTACTTCAATCCTCAGTATTAACCCATCCTCGAAGTTCTTTCGGTTTATACATGAATATACATTGAAATTTGCGCCTATCCATGATAGGATCAAAGCTAGGTGGATCACTGGCGAACCATTTATTATGATTCAGGAGTGCGATGCATGGATACGACGAGCGGCGGATCGCCTTGCTACAACAACCAATCGGTGGAGAAGATGCTGGACATCATAGAGGTCATGGCGGAGGAAGGGCGGCCGATGCGCTTATCGGATATCGCGCACCGCACGGACCTGCCATCGGCCACTGCGCTGAGGATGTTACGCACGCTGCTGTCACGCCGCTATGTCTACCAGGAGTCCGACACGTCCCAATATGGGTTGACGCTGGGCTTCGCGCGCATCGGCTCGATGATCAGCGACAAACTGCGCATACGGGACGCGGCGCACCCCTTCCTGGTCGAGCTATCCAAGCAGTGCCAGGAATCCGTCTGCCTGGCCGTCGAGGATGATCAGGCGATCAGCTACATCGACGTGCTGGACGGGCCGGACGGTATGCTGAAGATCACTCAACGCATTGGCAAGCGCGCGCCTATGCATTGCACAGGCATCGGCAAGGCGCTGCTCAGCGCCCAAGCGCCCTTGTCGGTCGATCGGCTGATACAGCGCAAGGGCCTGACCGCGTTCACGCCGAACACCCTGACGGACTGCAGCGCGCTGACCGCAGAGCTGCAGCGTATCGGGCAGCAGGGCTACGCGCTCGACGAAGAGGAGTGCGAACTGGGCGCGCGGTGCGTGGCCGTGGGCGTTTACGATTATCAGGGCCAGTGCGTCGCTGGTATCAGCATAACCGGACCCTCCGCGCGAATGACTCCCGAACGAATCGAGGCGTTTGTGCCCATGCTGCAGCACGCGGCGCGGGAGATAGGCGTACGCCTTGGACAGCGTTAGGATGAAGCGTCGGGGCGGAATAATATTATACCCTTAACCACGCCGATTGCAAGAACCGTTTCGTGTTGGCGATGACGCACTCGCTGTCTTCGCCGTCCCACGGCTTGACCTCGAATGAGACGATCGGCCGCTTGCCCTCGCCCATGTAACCGATATCGAACAGCTTGCGCAGGAACGCGGCGAGCATATCCTCGTCCACCACGCTGTTCGGGAAGCCGAAGCGCGGATGCTGATCGCCGTAAGCGGGCGCGCCTGGCGTTAGCACGGCGTTTGCGATGTGCGCGTGGCGGATGTACGGCGCGATCGGATCAATGTTCGCGTCGATGCCGGTATGCAGCTGCGTCACGTGGCTTAGATCGACCATCAATCCGAAATTGGGGAATTCACGGCTGATCCTTTCCGCAAAACGCGCCGTATAATCCGCCGTCCCAATCAGCGAGCATTTCTCGACATCGTCGTCAAACACCTCCAGGTTAATCGGCATGTTCCCTTTGGCGGCCGCGTAGCCGCACAGTTCGCGCGCGCTTTCCACCAACGCGGCGTAGCTCCGCTCCTTGGAGTCGGGGCTGTATTTGCCTGCTAGGAAAGCGAAGCCCTGCGCCTCCATCTCGTACGCCTCGTCAACGCACGCCTTCAGGCGGTCGATAGCGCGGCGGCGCAGACCTTCGTCCAGGCTGTTCACGTTCTCTTGATTGCGCAGCAGCTGCGGCTGTGCGCCGTATGTCATTGTGATACCGCTCTGGCGGATCAACCCTTTAAGCCTCTCCCTCAGAGCGGGATCGTTGACGCGCGTAATCTCGATGCAGTCGAAGTCTGGATCCTCCAGTATTCGGCGCGTGGTACTCTCAATATCGCCCTCGCCGCTCATCGCGAACGGGTATGCCATGAAGTAGACGATACCCAGCTTCATCCAGTGTGACAATGGGGTTTGCATGTCTGATTCTCCTTTGATTCGCCTTTATTATTCCATTTGCCGCCAGCATCCGATTAGGATCACGACTGCGGCGCGAAACTCTTTATGGCTGTCAGGCTGACGCCCATGTCGCACAGCTGTTCAGGCACGCATACAGCGTCGATTACGTACGTCTTGCCGGATTCCTTCGCCCGGCCAAGAGCCTCGCGCAGTTCATCTGGGGTGAACACGCGCTCCGCCTTGCAGCCGAAGCCTTCCGCCACCTTCACGTAATCGATGCGTCCGTCCTGATTATACGGCATATCGACCGCGTATTCAAACCCATATGCGCCCTTTTGGTTTTGGCGGATCAATCCCAAGTACGCGTTGTTGACTATCACGACAATGATGGGTTTCCCAAACACGGCGGCGACGCCGATCTCCTCGCCCATGAACGTGAATCCGAAGTCGCCCAACACCGTCACGGAGTGGTGCGCCGGATCGGATACCTTCGCCCCGAACGCGGCGGGAATCTCATAGCCCAGCGTGCCCGCCCCGCCGGACGGCAGATAACGCCGCGGCTTGTCGATATTCTGCAGCTGACCCGACCAGATCTGGGTGATACCGCATCCAACAGTGAACATCGTATCGGCGTCAAACGCGCGGTTTATTTCGTGGAATACGCGGTGAGGCATGATGGGTTTCGTGTCATAGTCGGTCTTTCGCGCCAGCTTTACGCGCTTTTCTTGCAAATCGGTGATGCGATCGCCGCTGAAAGGCTTAAGCCCGCGCCTTTTCGCCGCGTCCGTAAACGCGAGAATCGCTTTTTTCGCGTCGGATACTATCCCCAAATCGGGCTGGAACACCTTGCCGATCTGGCTCGGTTCGATATCGACGTGGATGAATTTGCGTCCGCCGCGGTATACCTTCAGGTCGCCCGTGTGACGGTCTGTGAAGCGGCAGCCGACGCCCAGCACGACGTCGCTCTCCAGGAATGTGTCGTTGCCGACGGGCTGACCGACCTGTATGCCCGCGTGGCCTGCGTTCAGCGGATGGGCCAGCGGAACGCCGCCTTTGGCCATATATGTCATGATAATCGGGATACGCAGCGACTCGGCGAACGCTATCAGCTCCGGTTCCGACTGGCTTAGCGTAACGCCGCCGCCCATTATGATCAGCGGTTTTTCGGCGGACGCGAGTATATTGATGGCCCGCTCGATCAAGGCGGGATCGGGCGACGGAGTTTCAACCGGGATTGGATGGTATTTGTTAATGTCGAACTCGATCTCCGTCTGCTGCACATCCAGCGGCAGGTCGATCAGCACGGGGCCGGGTTTGCCGGAGCGCATCAGGTAAAACGCCTCGCGCAGCACATCGGGCAGCGTCTTAGCGTCCAGCACGCAGGTTGATTTCTTCGTGATCGTCTTGGTTATCTCGGCGATGTTCACGCACTGGAAAGGATCCATCCCCAACTGGCTGACGCTGGCTTGGCCGGTGATCGCCAGGAACGGTATGGAATCGATGTTAGCGGTATACAGTCCCGTCACGAAGTTGGTAGCGCCCGGTCCGGACGTGCATATCGCCAACGCGATACGATGGCTGGCGCGGTAGTATCCGTCAGCCGCGTGAGTGCACGCCTCCTCGTGTCTCATGCAGTAGTGATTGATAGGGGCTTGCTCCAGGTATTTATACACAGGGTTGATGCCGGCTCCTGGTATACCGAACGCGTCAGTGACGCCTTCCTTGACCAGGATTTGGGCTAAGGCTTGAGCTGCCTGCATTATGGATCATCCTTTCATGCGGTAATGAGGGTAAGCTCTTCTGTCGCTGCGGCGACGGGAGAACCCCCTCTGTCGCTGCGGCGACATCTCCCCCTAGGGGGGCGATGAGGGTTGTCGGTTACGATATGGTTCGCAAGCAACGGGGACGAATTGCGCTACGAGGTAGACTATCGGATACGATCCGGCTGGCCGAAACCGATGGCTTGTGTGCAAACGATGGTTCAGGCGAAGCCTGGTCAGGTTTCGAAAGGGCGGATAGCGCGGCGCATCCGCGCCTTCGGGAAGGGGATTGCGATCCCCCTCCCGACCTCCCCTGGGGAACCCCCTCTGTCGCTGCGGCGACATCTCCCCCTAGGGGGGCGATGAGGGTTGTCGGTTACGTTACGAGATAGACTATCGAGCACAGTCGGTTGGCCGAAACCGATGGCTTGTGTGCAAACGATGGTCCAGGCGAAGCCTGGTCAGGATTCGAAAGGGCGGATAGCCCTTCGCAGGGTACCGGGACAGAGTCCCGTAAACCCCTGTTTCACCCCCCATCGGGGGGAAGGGGGGCGTTCCTCAACGCATCGTGTTACTTATCAGCGGTGAAATCGAAGCCCCTACTCCCGCGCCCCGCCAGTGAAATAATATAAGGCAGTTGACAACTTACGTCATAGTGGCGGGGCGCCACAAACTGAAAGCGCCTGCGGTTCGCAAACCGAACAGCGTCCCGCCGCAGCGGACAGCCGGATGCTGCGTTGTGTAATATAGATATAGCGTTGCGCAACGCCATGTTTGGGTTGCGTGGCGT
>JAISBH010000172.1 GCA_031266295.1 Oscillospiraceae bacterium
GGCTTCGAACTGCCGGTTGTACCTGTATAGTCTGTTCCTTAGCGCAACCGATCCCCCCGTTCTCTCGTTCCAAGCCCGGGGGAGGTCGGGAGGGGGACGTCAGTCCCCTTCCCGAAGGCGCGGATGCGCCGCGTCCCTGACCCTGCGAAGGGCTATCCGCCCTTTCGAATCCTGACCAGGCTTCGCCTGGACCATCGTGATACACAATCTACCGGCTTCGAACTGCCGGTTGTACCTGGATAGTTTATTTCGTAGCGCAACCGGTTCCCCGTTGCTTGCGAACTACATCATAACCGACAACCCTCATCGCCCCCCTAGGGGGAGATGTCGCCGCAGCGACAGAGGGGGTTCCCTCTTCGCCGCGCGCCTCCGTCGCAATACATAAAAGGACTGCCCAGCGGCAGCCCTTTTTCGTACCAGTTGCGGATCAACGGAACAGCGCGCCTGTTAAGAACAATGTCGCCGCCAATGACGATATCAACGACACTACCGTGATTTGCGTATTGATCGACGGCCCCGCTGTGTCCTTGAACGGATCGCCTACCGTATCGCCTACCACCGCCGCCTTGTGCGCGTCGGAACCCTTTCCACCCTCATGCCCGGATTCGACGTACTTCTTCGCATTGTCCCACAACCCACCCGCGTTGCTCATGAATAGCGCCAGCAGCAACCCTGACACTATGTTCCCCGTCAGATATCCTCCAATCGCCTGAACGCCGCCGATGAACCCCACCGCCAACGTAATCAATATAGTGAATAACCCAGCGGGTATCAGCTCGCGCAGCGCGCCGTTGGTCGCTATATCAATGCACTTGCCGTACTCCGGCACCACTCCGGCCTTGCCTTCCTTTAGACCCCTGATTTCACGGAACTGACGGTGAATCTCGCTGACCATACGCTGCGCGTTGCGGTCAACGCCCAGTATCAGCATTGCAGAGAACACAGCCGGCACCGCAGCCCCGACCAGCAGCCCAAAGAACACCGTCGGGTTCATTATATCAAACCCTGTAATTATCTGCAGTCCCAACTCTACAGCCTTCTCGTTCACCTCGCTAATGAACGTGCCCAACAAGGCGATTACGGTCAAGCCCGCCGCGCCGATCGCGAAACCCTTCGTGACGGCCTTTACCGTGTTACCCGCGCTGTCCAGCTGGTCGGTAATCTCCAGAACTTTATCGCCCAGGTTACCCATCTCGGCCAGACCGCGCGCGTTATCCACGATCGGACCATACGCGTCGTTGGATATAATCATACCCACTATCGATAGCATCCCAACGGCGGCCATCGCGATGCCGAACATAGCGTACCCATCTCCAAGCGGCGCGCACAGGTTATACGCGATCAGGCTGGATACCGCGATGCCGATCAACGCGGGCAGCGCTGATATGAATCCATAGGACATGCCCGACAGGATTGTGAATGCCGGACCGGTCGCCGAAGCCTTGGCTACCTTGTGAACGGGCGGCTTCGTGTCGTCGGTGAAGTAGTCGCTGGCGATGCCTATCAGCGTGCCGACGGCCAGGCCGACCATGCACGCGCCCCATATCCGCCACGAAAAACCGAACGCTACTGTCGCTATGGCCGTCAGCACCGCGTATATGCCGGTCGTTACATACGTGGAGCGGTTCAGCGCTGACGTCGGACCTTTGTCGCCCATCTTTGCCAGCATGACGCCCAGTATCGACGCCAGCAATCCCGCAGCAGCGTAACAGAACACTATTGCGGCGTTCGTGCCGCCTGCAGCCTTATCCAGCGCGCCGGCCAGTACCAGCGCGGCTGACATAGACGCTACGTTCGAGTCGAACAGATCGGCGCCCATACCGGCCACGTCGCCTACGTTGTCGCCTACGTTATCCGCTATGACCGCTGGGTTGCGCGGATCATCCTCGGGAATGCCCAGTTCAACCTTGCCCACCAAGTCCGCACTTACGTCGGCGGTCTTGGTGAATATGCCGCCTCCCGCCTTGGCGAACAGCGCCAGGCTGCTTGCCCCGAAACTGAATCCCAGCAGCGTGGATGTCTCATTGGTGACCAGCATCACCAGCGATACGCCCAGCAGCGTCGATCCTACTACCGCCATGCCCATCACGGAGCCGCCGCGGAACCCGGCCATGAACGAGGGCTTGATGCCCTTCAGCGCCGCTTCCGCAGTCTTTACGTTGGCTATCGTGGCCACGCGCATACCTATCACGCCCGCGACGCCGGAGAAAATCGTGCCCGCCAGGTACGCCAGCGCCATATGCAAGTTCGGCGTGATGTTCCCCTTCCAGATCGGGGATGGCAGAAACACGAATATCAGCACGGCAACGCAGCCGGCAAATATCGCCAGCACCTTATATTCGCGCCGCAGGAATGTTGTAGCTCCCTCGCGTATCCATTGTCCCACCTGCGCGACGCGGGGGTTCGACGACGGCACGGCCTTAACCCACCGGTACAGCCACATCGCGAACACGAACGCAAGCAGTGATACAACAATGGAAGCGGCCAGCAATCCATTATACATATGAGTCACCCTTTCTTAATTTTAGATACCGCAAACGTTGCGATATAGAGTATCAGCATCACCACGAATATACCCAGCATCCCCAGGCCCATCACACCGAACGATTCTAAAAATCGGCCTATATTAACCGACATATGCCCGTCTCCTTTCCATTATACCTGCTAGTCTGTTTATCGTTTATGTCATTTATTACTTAATAAGCCCTTCTACCAGCTTTATCACCAGTCCGCCCGCTATAACCGACGCTATCTGGCCGGATACGTTCGCGCTTACCGCGTGCATCAGGATATGGTTACTGGGATCCTCCTCGGTGGCCATCTTCGCGATAACCCGCGCGGAC
>JAISBH010000243.1 GCA_031266295.1 Oscillospiraceae bacterium
CCCCCCGAAGGGGGGTGCACGGGAGTTTCGGGACTCTGTCCCGGACCCTGCGAAGGGCTATCCGCCCTTTCGAATCCTGACCAGGCTTCGCCTGGACCATCGTGATACCCATTCTACCGGTTACGGCCAGCCGGTTTCACCTGGATAGTCTACCTCGGAACGCAACCGGTTCCCCGTTGCTTGCAACCCCCACCGTAACCGACAACCCTCATCGCCCCCCTAGGGGGAGATGTCGCCGCAGCGACAGAGGGGGTTCCCCCGTCGCCACAGCGACATAGATGTCCCCTATATATCCACTACCCCCTCAAAATCCTTTACCGCGTCGCCGGTCAGCCATATCTCGTCGTCCTCGACGCATACCAGCAAATCACCTCCGGGCATATGCACAGTCGTGTCGCCCGACTCTATTAACCCCAACCGCACCGCCGCAGCCGCTGCGGCACACGCACCCGTCCCGCACGCCAGCGTTTCGCCTATGCCGCGCTCCCATGTGCGCATCCGCAATGTATGCCTCCCCTCCGCATGCGCAAATGATACATTCACCCGCTGCGGGAATATCGGATCCCGCTCAATCGCCGATCCGCGCCCCTCCACATCGGCCTGACTCACATCCGAGACAAATATCACACAGTGCGGATTCCCCATCGACAAGCATGTTACGGTCTCTTCCTTCCCCCCCACTATAGCTTCAACCTCTATGACCTCGCCGTTCTGATCGCCTTGCATCCTGACCGGCACCTTCTCCGGACTGAACGTAACCCTCCCCATCTCAACACACGCGGACTCCACCACGCCCGCGCGCTCGTACACCCTGACGCGCTTCAGCCCACCTTCGGTGTGAATGGCGATAACATCCTTACGCACCCTGCCTGATTCATACAGATACTTCGCTACGCACCTCAGCGCGTTCCCTGCCAGCTCCGCCTCCGAACCGTCCGCGTTGAACATTCGCATCATCGCATCCGCACCCTTGCACACCTCGTCCGGTGGCAGTAATAGCACTATGCCGTCGCCGCCCACCCCAAACCTCCGGCTTGAAACCTGCACGCTTATAGATTCCGGACTGTCCACAACCTGATCGAAGCAGTCAAAGTATATATAATCGTTGCCGCTGCCACGCATTTTGACGAACCTCAGCCGCGTCTTCTCGTGGCGCATACATGCCGCGTTTACCAGCTCGATGTTGGATAGGGTGTACTTGGACGTCAGCGCGCTGACCAACACCGCCGCTGTATCCATGCTGGTCAAACATGGTATCGACCGCTCAACCGCCTTGCGCCTCAGCCGCACACTGGCGCGCGTCGGGAACCTCCCTTTGCTGGATGTGGAAATAACGGTATTGATATCGCCGGAATCCAGCAGCGTCAATATTGAATCGATGTCGAACGACAGCGGCGGCAGCATCGTCACCTCCAGCCCCGTGTCTATGAATGCGTTCGCGGTGCCGGACGTCGCGTACAGCCTCCAACCCATCGACGCATACTTGCGCGCGATCCGCACAGCCTCTGGCTTATCCCCGTCGCGCACGGCGAACAGCACGCCGCCGCTCCTGTCCATCTTATACCCCGCCGCTACCAGCCCCTTCACCAACGCTTCCTCCAGCGTGCGCGCGACGCCCAGCACCTCCCCGGTCGACTTCATCTCCGGGCCTAGCTGCGTGTCCACGTCGGCCAGCTTCTCAAACGAGAACACGGGTACCTTCACCGCATAGTACGCGCTCTTGCGGAACAGCCCTGTACCGTACGGCAGTTCGCATAGTTTCTGACCCAGCATCACCCGGACGGCGACGTCCACCATCGGCAGACCCGTTACCTTGCTGATGTATGGCACGGTGCGCGACGCGCGCGGGTTCGCCTCTATTACGTAGATCTGATTATCATGCAGTATATACTGGATATTAATCAGCCCAATCGTGCCCAGCCCCAGCGCCAGCGAACGTGTCGCCTCTATCAATCGATCGGTCGTCACACCGTTCAGGTTCCACGCCGGATACACGGCGATCGAGTCGCCGCTGTGCACACCCGCGCGCTCTATGTGCTCCATTATGCCAGGAATCAGTATGTCCTCGCCGTCGCAGATCGCGTCTACCTCAAGCTCTGTGCCCAGCAGGTACTGGTCGATCAGCACGGGATTTTCGATTCCCTGGCGCAGTATGATCCTCATATACTCGCGGATATCGGATTCGCCGTACGCGAGGATCATGTTCTGCCCGCCCAGTACATAGCTTGGACGCACCAGCACGGGATATCCCAGCCGTGCCGCCGCTTCGACGGCCTCCTCCTCGTTGATGACGGTATAGCCTCGCGGACGCTCGATCCCCAGCACGGTCAGCAGCTCGTCGAACTTCTCGCGATCCTCAGCCGCGTCAATGCTGTCCGCGCTTGAACCCAGTATGCGCACGCCCGCTTGATTCAGCGCGCGGGTCAGCTTGATGGCGGTCTGACCGCCGAACGCGACGACCACGCCCATAGGCTGCTCTACGGCCAGCACGCCCGCGACGTCCTCCGCCGTTAGCGGCTCGAAGTACAGCCGATCCGCCGTGTCGAAATCGGTCGATACGGTCTCCGGGTTGTTGTTGACCAGCGCGACCTCGCAGCCCATTTCCCTCAGCGTCCACACACAATGCACGCTGGCGTAATCAAACTCGATCCCCTGCCCGATCCGGATCGGCCCGGAACCGAACACCACAACCCTCGGCTTCTCCGGCAGTCCCTGCGCCTCGCGCTCCTGACGCTTCGATTCAAGGAAGGCCGCCGCCTCGTTCTCCTCGTCGTACGTCGCGTAAAAATACGGCGTGCGCGCCTCGAATTCCGCCGCGCAGGTATCGACCATCTTGTATACGGGCAAGCGCGGTCTCCTAATGGGCTGTCCGGTCAGTTTCTGGATCGCCGCGTCTGGATAACCCAGCGTTTTCGCCTCCAGATAACATCGGTCTCCGGCGGCCAGACGGCGTTCCATCTTCAACAAATTCAACAGCTTGTTGAGAAACCATGGATCAACGCCTGTGCGCTCATACAGCGATTCAGCCGTGATGCCGCGCGAAAGCAGCGCGTACAGCACGAACAGCCTCTCGTCGGTGCATTGATCCAGCATCGCGTACAGTTCATCGTTGGTCTGGCGCATAATACGCGGCGCGCGCAGTGTGTTCAGTCCTATTTCAGCACCGCGCACAGCCTTCATCAACGCCTGTTCAAACGATGTGCCTATGGCCATCACCTCGCCCGTCGCCTTCATTTGAGTGCCCAGGCTGCGCTTGGCGTATACGAATTTATCGAACGGCCACTTGGGCAGCTTGACCACCACGTAATCCAGCGCCGGTTCGAAGCACGCGCTGGTCATACCAGTAACCGCATTGCGCAGCTCCGCCAGCGTGAACCCCACCGCTATCTGCGCAGCTATCTTGGCTATCGGATAGCCCGTCGCCTTCGAGGCCAGCGCGGATGAACGCGACACGCGAGGATTGACCTCTATCACGGCGTACTCGAATGAATCGGGCCTTAGCGCGAACTGCACATTGCAGCCGCCCTCTACCTTCAGCGCGCGTATGATAGTCAGCGCCGCTGTGCGCAGCATCTGATATTCCTTATCCGACAGCGTGACGGCGGGCGCGACGACGATCGAATCGCCCGTATGCACCCCCACCGGATCGAAATTCTCCATCGAGCAGACCGTTATCACGTTGTCGCGCGCGTCACGCATTACCTCGAACTCTATCTCCTTCCAGCCGGAGATGCACTTTTCCACTAGTATCTGACCAATCGGCGACGCGTGTATGCCCGTCAGCGCTATCTCGCGCAGCGCGGTTTCATCCCGCGCTATGCCGCCGCCGCTGCCCCCAAGCGTGAACGCGGGACGGACGATCACCGGATAACCCAGCCGGCTCGCCAGCTCAAGCGCGGCGCCAATCTCGGTCACGACGTCCGATGGTATGATGGGCTGGCCTATCTCCGCCATCGTATCCTTAAACCGCTGGCGATCCTCAGCGCGCTCGATCGTATCCAGGCTCGCTCCGAGCAGCGTCACGCCGTGAGCGTCGAGGAACCCCTCGCGCGCCAGCTGCATCGACAGCGTCAGCCCGTTCTGACCGCCCAGCGTGGACAGCAGGCTGTCGGGACGTTCCTTTATTATGATGCGCTTGACCGTCTCGGGGGTCAGCGGCTCGATGTATATGCGATCCGCCATCGCGGCGTCGGTCATGATAGTGGCCGGATTGGGATTGACCAGCACAACCTCCAGTCCAGCGGCCTTCAGCGCGCGGCACGCCTGCGAGCCGGCGTAGTCGAACTCGGCCGCCTGACCGATAACAATCGCCCCCGACCCTATGATCAATACGCGGCGAACCCCGCTCGTTACCGGCATGTGATCCCACCTCCCGCGTTGCGCAGATACTTGTCCCCCAGATAGCCCTCGTGCTCCGCCATCCACTCTCGCGACTGTTCGCGCTTACCCATAAGCGCCATGAATTCGTCGAACAGGAATCCCGTGTCCAGCGGCCCGCCACACGCCTCCGGATGGAACTGCACCGAGAACGCCGGGAAATCCTTATACCGCAATCCCTCGCAGGAGCCGTCGTTCGCGTTGACGTATGTCGCCTCGATCCCATCCGGCAGGTCGTCCAGTCTCACGGCATATCCATGGTTCTGGCTGGTGATGAACACGCGTCCCGTCGGAATATGGAGCGCAGGCTGATTCGCGCCGCGATGGCCGAACTTTAACTTCTCGGTATGGCCGCCCATCGCCAGCGCGAGCAGCTGGTGACCCAGGCATATGCCGAATATGGGGATATGGGAATGGGCCAGCGCGTTCAACTCCGCGATGATCCCGGTATTGACGGCGGGATCGCCGGGACCGTTGGAGAGCATGACGCCGTCCGGTTTGGACGCGATAATGACCGACGCTTTCGTATCGGCGGGATAGACCGCTACCTCCAACCCTCGGCGCGTCAGAGCGCGGGAGATGCCTCCCTTTGCGCCATAGTCGATCAGGGCGACCGTGCCTATCGAATCGGGCGGCGACTCCCGCGTAATCGCGCGGCAGGTTACGTCCATCACCCCCGCGATGGGCGGTTCGGCTGGAAACTCGGCGCGCGGCTCGTCCGATATTACGGCGCGCATCACCCCGGCCGAGCGCAGTATGCGCGTCAGCGCGCGGGTATCCACCCCGGTCAGTCCCGGTACGCCGGACCCGCGCAGAAACCCGTCCAGCGTCCCTTCACACCGGAAGTTCGATGGATCGCCGCACGCCTCGCGGATCACATACCCCGCAAGTTTCGGTCGTTCGCTCTCGAAATCGAGCGGTATCACACCGTAGTTGCCGATTAGCGGGAATGTCTGCACCACTATTTGGCCGAAATAACTGGGATCGGTCAGCGTCTCCAGGTATCCGACCATGCCCGTCGTGAATACCAGCTCGCCGCGCGCCTCGCCCCGTGCGCCTATCGGCGTTCCCTCGAATACCCGTCCATTCTCTAGCGCCAGATAGCGTTTATCGTTCACTTTCTCCTCCGGTTATCATCATGCACTAACGTGTCTATCACCTTATTCCATCTATCGTCAAACGAAAGCCCAACGCTTAAGCGTCGGGCTTTGATCGCCTCTTACTCCATTAGCGTTACCAATATCGCTTTCTGTATGTGCATCCGGTTCTCCGCCTCGTCGAATATCTCTCCCGCGTGAGCCTCGAATACGTCGGACGTGATCTCCTCGCCCTTATGCGCCGGGAGGCAATGCTGCACCATCGCGTCCGGTTTGGCCGCGCGCATTATCGCCTCGTTCACCTGATACCCCTGGAACGCCCTGGCACGCTCGGTTCGTTCGGACTCCATGCCCATCGACGCCCATACGTCGGTATACAGCACATCCGCGCCGACAGCGGCCAGCGCAGGTGAATCGGTCAGCGAGAATCGGTCGCGGTACGCCTTGGCGAACTCCAGCGCGGCGGCGTCGGGAGGATACGCCTTCGGGCACGCGGCGCTGACCTTCATCCCAGCCTTAAGACATCCGACGATCAGCGAGTTGGCCATGTTGTTGCCGTCGCCGATATAGCACAGCTTCAACCCCTCAAGGGAACCCTTGTTCTCGCGGATGGTCATCAGGTCGGCCAGTACCTGGCACGGGTGAGCGAAGTCGGTCAATCCGTTTATCACCGGGATCGATCCGTAGCTGGCCAGCGCCTCGACCTCATCCTGCGAGAACGTGCGGATCATAATCCCGTCGAGATAGCGCGACAGCACCCGCGCCGTATCCGACACCGATTCGCCGCGCCCTATCTGCAGATCGCTGCCCGACAGGAACAGGGCCATCCCTCCCAGCTGGAACATCCCCACCTCGAACGAAACGCGCGTCCGGGTGGAGGCCTTCTGGAATATCATGCCCAGCGTCTTGCCGGTTAAACGCGGATGCGGTATGCCGTGCTTGCGTTCGTACTTCAATTGATCGGCTAGATTAAGGAGACCTATGATCTCCTCCGGCGTCAGATCCAGCAGTTTCAGCAAGTGTTTCATTAGATGCAGCTCTCCTTGCGGTTCTTTACGATCACTTCACGTGTTTCAGCCCACACCCCGCTTACGCGGCGCGACCTCCCCAACTATAATTATAACATGCCTCAATTGCAATTTCCATCCTGTTTGCTTATATACTGCAGGCTGCAGCACACATGCCGCTGCATGTTGCAGCTGATTAGTAAGCATCATCTGAACGACCTGGCCGCTTTCTCGATGCGGTTCAGCGCATCCGCCGTTTCATCGGGCGTGATGGTCAGCGGCGGCAGCAGGCGCAGCCTGTCGTGAGCGGTAAGCGTTAGTACGCCGTGTTTGATTCCAACGTTGACGGCGTCCTTGGCCGAAACCATGGGCAGCGACACGCCTATCATCAGACCCAATCCGCCGATATCGCGCGTCATACCGGAGTATCGCCGGATAATATCGGTCAGTCCCGTACGGATCGTTTGTGCCGTCAGGTTGACCTGCCTCAAACCATCCTCGTTCAAGCGGTTCAGCACGGCCAGCGCTCCGGCGCATACGGCTGGGTTCGCGCCGAACGTGGACGCGTGCTCGCCGGGCTGCAGCGTACCCTTCGTCTTTTCGCCGAAGAGTATAGCGCCGATGGGCAGCCCGCCGCCCAACCCCTTAGCGCAGGTGACGATGTCAGGCATTACGCCATAATGTTCATACGCGAATAACTTACCCGTGCGCCCGATACCGGTCTGCACCTCGTCGTCGATAAGCAGTATGCCGCGCCGAGCGCACAGCTCATCAACAGCCTTGGCGTAACCCTGCGTCAGCGCGCGTACGCCGCCCTCGCCCTGCACGAACTCGATCATTACGGCGCAGGTGTTCTCGTCGATCATGGATTCGAGCGAGGTGATATCGTTCGGCTCGGCATAACTGAATCCGGTCGGGAAAGGATCGAATTCCTTATGGAACTGTTCCTGCCCCGTCGCGGCGAGCGTGGTCAGCGTGCGGCCGTGGAAGGATTGTTTCAGCGTGATTATGTTGTGGCAGCTCGGCCCATGGTGAACGTGCCCCCACTTGCGCGCGGCCTTGATCGCGCCCTCGTTGGCCTCCGCGCCGGAGTTGCCGAAGAAGGCCTTCTTCATGCCCGAACGCGTACAAAGCGCCTCGGCCAGCGTTGTGCAAGGCTCGGTGTAGTACAGGTTGGACGTATGCTGCAGCGTGGTCAGCTGCGCATAGACGGCGCTGGTCCATTCGGGATCGCAGAAGCCCAGCGAGTTAACGCCGATGCCGCTGGTCAGGTCGATATATTCCTTACCGTCCGCGGCCCAGCATCGCGCGCCCTGGCCCTTTACCAGCGCGATAGGGAAGCGGGCATACGTATGTTCGACGTAGGTGTTATCGCGGCTGATAATCGCTTGAGCCGCGCCTTGCGTGGAACCTTGCGTTGAAACGTTTGTCATACTCACTCACCTCGTAAACAGCGTGCCGATGCCCTCGTCGGAGAACATCTCCAATAATATCGCATGTGGTATGCGGCCGTCAATCATCACGGCCTTCGCGACGCCGCGCCGGATGGCCTCGACGCAGCATTCCACCTTGGGTATCATCCCGCCGTCGATCACTCCCTGCCTGCGCAGCGCCGCGACCTCGCTCACCGGCAGCGATGATATAAACGACTCCGGATCGGCTACGTCGCGCATAAGCCCCTTAACGTCCGTCATCACGATAAGGTTTTCAGCCTTCAGCGAACCCGCGACCGCGGCTGCGGCCGTATCCGCGTTGATGTTGTATACCTGGCCTGCGTCGCCTGTGCCCACCGTCGCGATGATGGGGATATAGCCCGCCGTCAGTGCGTCCATTATCGGCCTATCGTCAACGTGCGTCACGTCTCCGACGAAACCCAGGTCAACCTCGGACTCCGTCTTCTTCACGTGGAGCATCCCGCCGTCCAGACCGCACAGCCCCAGCGCGCGTCCGCCCATCTTCTGCACCAGCGCGACCAAGTCCTTGTTCGTCTTGCCGGATAGCACCATCTGCACGACCTGCGCGGTCTCGGCGTCGGTCACGCGCAGACCGCCTGCGAACCGCGACTCAATCCCCATCCGCTTGAGCGTCGCGGATATCTCCGGCCCGCCGCCGTGAACGAGCACAACCTTTATGCCCACCAGCGACAGCAGTATAACGTCGCTCATCACGGCCTCGCGCAATTCACCGCTGATCATCGCGTTGCCGCCATACTTAACCACGACGATCCTGCCGTGATACTTCATTATATAGGGCAATGCCCGCGTCAGTATCTGCGCCTTCATCGCGTTGAGCGTGCCGCCCGAGGTTGGTTGTTCAAGATTCATAATCTTCTCCTCACGAGCGGTAGTCTCCGTTTATGTGAACATACTCATATGTCAGATCGCAGCCCCACGCCGTCGCGTTGCCGCCGCCCTGGTTCATATTGATGTTCAGGTCAATCTCTGGACACTTGAGGATCGCCAGCGCCTTTTCCTCCGAGAACGGATAGGCCATGCCGTTCTCACAGACGAGCAGCTCGCCCGCGTCCGACGCGATGCTGACCGCGATGGTATCCACGCTGAAATCACCGGGCGTGTAACCGATAGCGCATAGCACTCGGCCCATGTTCGCGTCCGCACCGAATATCGCCGTCTTGACGAGCGGCGAGGTAACTACGCTGCGCGCGATATCGCGTGCCAGCCGGTCGTCCGGAGCACCGCTTATATTCGCTGTAATCAGCTTGGTAGCGCCTTCGCCGTCGCGCGCTACCTCGCGGGCCAGCTTGGTCAAGAGGGTCGTCAGGGCAGCGGCGAACGTATCGAACGCCGCGCCGTCGGATACAATGCGCGGATTCCCGGCCTTGCCGCCGGCCATGATGGATACCATGTCGTTGGTGGAGGTATCGCCGTCCACGACCACGCGGTTGAACGTATGATCCACGGCGACGAACAGAGCGCCGCGCAGCAATCCCACATCTATGTCCGCGTCGGTAGTGACGCAGCACAGCATCGTGGCCATATTCGGGGCGATCATACCGGAACCTTTGCACATCGCGCCGATTGTGACGGGCGTTTCGTCTATATCGACGGATAGCGCGGCCTGCTTGTCGCGGGTGTCGGTGGTCATGATCGCCTCGGCGGCGGCTGAAGCGCCGGACGCGTCTGCGCTGACGCTGGCGGCGAGCGAGGGCATACCCGCGAGGATCGGCTCGATCGGGAGACGCTGGCCAATTACCCCGGTGGAGGCGATTATAACATCGTTCGCGCCGACCCCGACGACCTTCGCGAGCGCGCCGCACATCGCATCGGCCAGTTCGACGCCGTCCGCGCTGCAGGTATTCGCGTTGCCGCTGTTGCAGATAAACGCCTGGGCCTTACCGTCGGCGAGGTGCGCCCGCGTTACGGTGATTGGCGCGCCGAACACCTTGTTGCGCGTGTATACAGCCGCTGCAGCGCATGGATCGTCGGCTAGCACTAGCGCAAGATCCTTTTTATGCGCGTTCTTGCGAATGCCGCAGTGTATGCCGCCCGCCTTGAATCCCTTCGGCGCACATACGCCGCCCGGGAGCCACTGAATCTGCATATGTTGTCACTCCTTATTCTTCGAACAGGCCCTAAAATCCGGCGGCTTCATCCAGTCCCAGCGCGATATTCATGCACTGCATCGCCGCCCCGGATGCGCCCTTGCCCAGGTTGTCGAACGACGCTGTCAGCGTGAATCGTTCGCCGCCGCCGCAGACGGTGATGTTCAAGTCGTTCGTACCCGCCAGCGCGTTCGCGGGCATGAATCCATCACTTGGCGGCGGCAGGACATGAATGAAGCACGAGCCAGCGTAGTGATTATTATAGATAGAGTTCAGCGACTCAATGTCCACGCGCTTCTCGAACGCGGACGCGTGCAGCGGCACGCTGACGACCATCCCCGCGAAGTAATCGCACACAATCGGGTTGAACACAGGCGGCGTGACGAGTCCTGACATCCGTGTCATCTCGGGCAGGTGTTTATGGTTCTGTGACAAACCATACTGACGCGGACTATCGAGCGACGCGGGGCGACCGTCCGACTCACATTCGGCGATCATCCTGTTTCCGCCGCCGCTGTAGCCGGATATACCGTGGCACGCCAGCGGGGTCGACGGCGCGAGCCAACCTCCCTGCACCAGCGGCGCGACCAGCGATATAAAACCCGTTGCGTAGCATCCAGGCACTGCAACACGCTTAGACGACGCAATCGCGGCGCGCTGGCTCCCGTTTAACTCCGGGAATCCGTATACCCAGCCGGGCACGGCGCGGTGCGCTGTGCTGGCGTCCAGTATCACCGCTCCGGGGTTTATGACCAGCGACACCGCCTCGATTGCGGCATCGTCGGGCAGACATAGGAACACTGCGTCTGCCTGATTCATCAATTCCGCACGCGCGGCGGGGTCTTTACGCCGTTCCGGGTCTATAGTGAGCAGGCGGATATCGTCGCGCGTTTCGAGTCGCGATTGGAGTTTCAGGCCCGTCGTCCCCGCCTGACCATCGATGAATACGCTCTTCATTAGCACGCTCCATGCATGATTATTAGAAATATATGCATATTATGCGCAATCAATGCCGTTTGATGTATAATATACGATTACGGCGCATTTGTCAAGGGGAAATCGAAGGCGCCCGAAGACCCCCCCTCTGTCGCTGCGGCGACATCTCCCCCTAGGGGGGCGATGAGGGTTGTCGGTTACGTTACGAAATAGACTCTAAAGCACAACGAGTTGGCCGAAACCGACGGCTTGTGTGCAAAC
>JAISBH010000323.1 GCA_031266295.1 Oscillospiraceae bacterium
CGGACTGCCGGTTGTACCTGGACAGTCTGCTCCGGAGCGCAACCGGTTCCTCCTCCCTCATCGCCCCCCTAGGGGGAGATGTCGCCGCAGCGACAGAGGGGGTTCCCCAGGGGGAGGTCGGGAGGGGGACGTGAGTCCCCTTCCCGAAGGCGCGGATGCGCCGCGCTATCCGCCCTTTCGAATCCTGACCAGGCTTCGCCTGGACCATCGTGATACACAATCTACCGGCTTCGGATTGCCTGTTGTCCCTGGATAGTCTGCTCCGGAGCGCAACCGGTTCCCACGTTCTCTCGTTCCACGCCTTACTTCCCCGCTCCGCCTTTCCTCGCGCTGCCGGGCGTCATACCCGTCTCACGCTTATAGAAACGATAGAAGTAGTTGACGTTCTCGATTCCCACGCGTTCCGCAACCTCCTCCATGGATAGATCGCCGTCCCGAAGCAGTTCCGTCGCCCGCGCCACACGCCGTTTGATCAGGTATTCCGAGTAGCTCACGCCCGTATGCTTTCGAAAAAGGCGGCTCAAGTATCCGGCGGAGATGTGAAGCTTCTCCGCCAGCGTCCTAAGGCTGAGATCTTCTCTCAAATGGGCTTCCACATAGCGCAGCGCGCGGCGGATATCCGGACGTTCCGCATACGCTAGCGCGCCAACTTCCGCGCGTTTGAAACGTGCATATACACTTTGAACAGCTGCGAGACACGCCGCGAAGGACGAGCCCTCCAGTTGAACGGGCGGCTGATCGTGCGGGACCGACCCATCCGTTTCGCGCATACGGCGGATTAAACCTTCAAACAGACGCCTCACGGAGGATGGCGCAATGCGATCCGCGCAGAGCGACGCCGCCACATCTTCCAGCGCGCGTGGAAAATCCCCCCGCGCCCGAAAAGGCGTCAAAAGCCGCGAGAGCGTTTCCTCCATCGCCTCCGGGGAAGGCTGCGCATAATTGGGCGATTGAACCGTTTCCTGAAGGAGCAGCGCGTTCTGGTTGTAGAATTGAGCCTCCCTGCGAACCGCGAGATCGGCCAGCGCAGCGGGTATGTCGACGAGGCTTCTGCACAAAACACCGCGCAAGGCGACGAGGCGAACGGCCCGCTCGTCGCCTTGCGCCTTGAGGTTTCGCGCGAGTATCTCCACATAACGATCCTCCAAAGCGGGCGGATCGTCCCAGCCGTGCAATAGGATCACCTGTGAACCATAGAAGAACAGATGATCCGCAATTCCGTCAGTTTGAAACGATTCGCCCATGCGCGCGGCAAGCTCGTGCCGCCACGCCGCCGCATCCGCAGGCTGTCCGTTCGTGAGATGGGTTGAATCCGGACGGCTGGAATCCGTGCGGGCGAGATCCGACTCGGCTCCGAGCGGCGTTCCGCCGTCGGCGTATATCGCGATCAGGCAAAACTGGGCGTGCCGAAGCCCCATCTTGTAAAGCGCGAACCGCTCCCGCATCCGTTCCGGATCCGTCCGCGCTACCTTCACCGTTTCATAGATGAGGCTCTCACGCGCGCTGACAAGGCTTTCGTCGAAGGCGTTCTCCCGCTCGCGGCGCGTCCGCGCTTGGCGGACGGTTGCCGCCGCTTTCATCAGTTCGCGCGATAGCGTATCGCCATTGAGCGTATACTTGACCAAATAAGCCTCCGCACCCGCGTGAATGGCCCTCCGGGCATGGTCGAAATCCTCATGGCAAGTGAAGAAAAGCGCCTGGACATCCGGATTCCTCTCCCGCAGCGCGGCGGCCAGCGCATAACCGTCCATGCCTGGCATGGTGATATCGGACAGCAGAAGATCCGCTGGGCGGTCGCGCAATCGCCGAAGCGCGTCAAGTCCGTCCGTCCCCCGCGCAAGTATTTCAAACCCCATGGCATTCCAATCCACAAGGTTTTCTAAAAAGTCCAGCATTTCCACATCGTCGTCGGCCAAAACGACGCCGATGGGCCGTTCGAGCGGCGTCATGCCGTCCTCCCCGGTAAGGCGATTCGAATTCTGGCTATGGTCCAGCCCTCCTGCGAAAACAGGGACACGCCGGACGTTTCGCCATAGTGAAGCCTCAACCGATCGTTCACGTTGCTTATTCCCATGCCCGAGAACCGCTGTTTACTGACGTCCCGCGTGTCCAGTTCAAGATTAGCCGTCTCAAGCGGCGCTCCATTGTTGCGCACGTCGATGTGAAGCGCGTCCTGATCCCGTTCCGCCGTCAGGTGGATCACTCCGCCTGACTGGCCCTGCCGGAATCCATGGAGTACGCTGTTCTCCACAAGCGGCTGCAGGATCAGTTTGGGCAGCGGAAAATCCAAAAGATCCTCCGGTACATCGCTGATCCACTCGAACGTCAGGCCGCTGCGCATACGTAATATGTCCGCGTAGTATCCCACTGTTTCGATTTCCTCACGAAGCGCCACCCGCTCCGCCCCACGCGCCAGCGTCATGCGAAGCAGAAGCGTCAGCTTCATCACAAGATCGGCGGCTTTCTCGCTGTTTCCATTGAGTATGGCGCATCGGGTGGTGTTGAGCGTGTTGAAAAGAAAATGAGGCTGTATCTGCGCCTGGAGCGCCTTGATTTCAAGGTCACGCTTCTCTTTTTCCTTACGGGCGTTTTCCTCGTTCAATCGGGCGATGTTTTCGCGCATTTCCTGGAACCCTCGCGCAAGCAGGCGCACCTCGTTCCGCCCGATATCCATGTGTTCCCGTTCGAAGGAGCCATAGTCCCGTTCGCTGAACGCTTCCGTCAATTCCTTGAGCGGCCGCGCGATACCCCGCATGAGCCACGCCCCGACCCATACCGTCACGCACAGCGTCACAGCGGCGCTCGTGATCAAGGGGCGAAGCAGCCGCCACACCTGACGGCGTATGTACGCCTCCGATACGACGCTCACGACTGATAGGGGCGCGCGCGTCGCGTTTTTCCGTGTGATCAGAAAACGGCGGTCTGCGTCGCTGTACTGCCCGTCCTGCTTTCCCGTCCATGCTCCACGATCCAGCTTGTTCAGCGCGAGGGAGGAGTCGCCTTCCCCGCCCACGGAAGCCAGTTCAACGTCATCCGCGTTCGTCAGCAGGAGCACGCGCCAATCGTCGCCTTCACCGAGGATTTGCGCGAACCGTTGGAGCGGCAGGAATGCCGCCACGACGCCCGTCAGCTGTCTGGACGCGCGGACATAGACGGGCATGATCAATATGTACGCGTCCATCTTCCGGCCCACGGCGTCGTATGTAAAGCGTTTCTCAACCCGCGTATATAAGGAATGCAGGGCGGCCCGCCCGGTCCCGAGCGCGTCCAGGTATTCATCTAGCATCGAGAGTAGCAGTCCATGGTCCTGCGTATCCCAATTGGCGTACGCGTAGCCCGTCGTGGAAACCGCGGCGATCATCAAATTCCCATCGAACATCTTGTTCACAGAATCAATGATCCGGCCGCGCATGGCGTCTACCGCCTGTATTCGTTCCAGTTTCGATTGCGGACTTTGGGACAGTATCTGCGCTACGCGTTCATCCGCGCTCAGCGAGGCAAGCAAGGCCACCGGGCGCGCATAGTTCTCGCTTGCCTGGGAGACGATCCGCTCCACAAGCGCGGCGCTGTCGTCCGCGATCTGACCGCGCACCAAGGAGGACGCCGACGTGAGCACGATCGCGTGCGTGACAAAGCTTGTGACCAGCGCGGAGGCAGCCATCACAAGGGCCATCTTCTGAAAAAGACTCAGCCGCTCAACATGGATTTTCCATCGCTCAAACCGCCTCACAATAACGCCTCCTTTCTGTGAGTATATCACAAGTATTATTATACAGCAAGGATCCGTCAAACGGCGGATCCTTGCTCAGCGGAGGATAGGGGAATCAAAGCGTATGCGATCCCATTTTGCTGCGGTTTTTGCGATTTACTTCGCGTTGATGATGGCTTCGCCCTGTTCTTTGAAATTCTTCAGCGCGGTCTCCAGATCCTGCCCGCCCAACATGTAGCTGCTGGTCTCCGCGTCATAGACGGCGTCGATCTCGACAAAGAGACTGGCTTCACGCGTGATGATGTTCGGAATGGAGGACTGCCAGGAGGCGGTGGCGCTCTCCAGGTCGAACAGTTCCGGATAAGCCCCGACCTTCGCTTCCAGCACAGCAAGCACATCGCCATCCTTAGCCGAGGGGAACAGTCCCGCCGCGATGGATCCCTCGTTGGCGGCATAGTTGATGAATTTCAGCGCGGCTTCCGGATTTTTGCTGTTCGCGCCGATGGTCATGTAGCTGGCGGAACCCTGTGTGACGCCGGGCTGACCGCCGTCAAATACCGGGAAAGGCGCGAACACGGTGCGGAATTCGTGGGGGTATTGTTCAGTGTTGATGAGATCCGTGAACACCCACGTGCCGATGATGATCATGGCGGCCTTGCCGTTCATGAACACATCGCGGTATGCCATGCTCGTGGCCTTGGCGTCGGCGAATGAGATCTGGCTGCCGTCCACATTCTCCAACTCGTACATGTATTCCAGCCATTCGCCAAAGAGCGGGTTATCCAGGTTGGAGGATCCGTCCGCGTTGACATAAGGATTGTCCTCAATGGCGTTGAACAGGCCCTCGCGGCGGAACTCCGCCCAGGTGTGCATGTAGGAACCGTACACCTTGTTCGCGCCTTCGCCCTTTGTCAAGGCCGCGGCGTAGGTGCGGTAGTCGTCGAATGTAAATCCCGGACCCGGCAGGGGCAACCCTGCCTCGT
Source organism: Oscillospiraceae bacterium (assembly GCA_031266295.1). Classification (GTDB taxonomy): domain Bacteria; phylum Bacillota; class Clostridia; order Christensenellales; family Aristaeellaceae; genus BNUH01. Next base: position 4,693 of record JAISBH010000323.1, read on the forward strand.
TCAGCATTTCCTCGTTGATGAACGTCAGGTAAATGCCCGGCTCAAAGGGGACGCCGTAGAGCTTCCCGCCGACCTCGGAGGGGAAGGCGTACAGGTCGTCATAGGACAGGGAAAGCGAGTCGAACGCGTCGTCCAGCGGCGCGAAAAAGCCCTGCTCGGCGCGTGGCGCGTACTCGCGGTAGCTGGGCACCAGTATGACGTCCCCCGTCTCACCCGAAAGCTGCAGCAGATCCAACTTCGTCAGGAAGTCAACGGAGTTGTTTTCCGACTGCATATCGACCGTCACATGGATCTCGCTCTGGGAGGCATTGAACGCTTCCACAATCGGAATCACGTTCGGATTGTAGGTAAGGTACGTCAATTCCACCGGGCTGTCCCCTGCCAGCGCCGCGCCCAGCGAGGCCGACAGCAGGCACGCCGTCAGCAGTACGCAGAAGATCTTCCTCATAGGCGTTTTCATACGATATCCTCCTTGTCCCAGCGGAGTTCATTCCGCTCTTTTCTCCATTATACCAGCACGCCGACCTTAAGAAACTGCGAAATGATCACCTTTCTCTTACCTTTTATGACTAACCGGTTGAAGCCGTTTACCCTTGAAGCATGCGCTCCCTTTTCTATCCCTTTACGGCGCCCGAGGCAATGCCGTCCAGGATGTAGCGCTGTCCGAACGCGAAAACGAGTATCAGCGGCACCAGCGAGCAGACGGACGCCGCCATGAGCAGGGCATAATAGGTGCCGGATTGGCTGGCGAACTGGGACATTCCCAGCTGCAGCGGAAAGAGTTTCTGGCTTCGTATGAACAGCAGCGGATTCTGGTAATCGTTCCACGTCCACAAGAATCGGAGGATCACCAGTGTGAGTATGGCGGCGCGGGTCATGGGCAGGGCGATCCGCACGAACACCTGAAACGCGTTCGCGCCGTCGATGCGCGCCGCTTCCAGCAGCGAATCCGGTATGCTCATCATCCCTTGACGGAGAAGGAAAACGCCGTATACGCTGAACGCCAGCAGGAGAATCAGTCCGATATGGGTGTCATACAGTCCCGTTCGGGTCAAGAGCATGAACTTGGGAACGATTGTTACCTGGTCGGGGATCATCATGGTGGCAAGGAACAATGCGAAAAGCGGCTCCCGGAGGCGGAAGCGCAATTTCGCGAACGCGTAGGCCGCCATGGAGGATACGAGCGTTTGGAGAATCGTCACGGCGAGCGTGATCCGGATTGTATTGAGGTAATACAGAGGGAAATTGTATCTTCCCGTCCATACTTTGATATAATTTTCAAACGTGAAAACGCGTGGTATCCACTCGATGGGGTAGTTGAACACGTCCTTCTCCAACTTAAAGGACGCGGACAGCATCCAAATGAGCGGAAAAATCATTGTCGCGACGAACACGCCCACCCCGACGGTCGCAACGATACGCCCGCGTCTTGGCGGGATTACGCCCATTCGCGCCTTACGCATCATAGGTCACCCACCGATTCTGTCCGCGAAGCTGGAGCATCGTTACAATGAAGATGAGTATAAACATCACCCACGCGCAGGCATTGGCCATGCCCATCCGATACATCTCGAACGCTTCCCGATAAATGTAATAGGCGGTCACGACGGTGGCGCGGCCCGGACCGCCCTGCGTGGCAAGGCGTATGGAATCAAACACTTTAAAAGATGAGATGACGCCCATCGTCGATAGAAAGAACATCGTCGGGGAAATCATGGGCACCGTCACGCTCAGGAAGATGCGCGCCTCGCTTGCGCCGTCTATGGCGGCGGCCTCGTACAGTTCCGGGGAGATCCCCTTCAATCCCGCCAGAAATACGACGATGTTATACCCCAGTGTCTGCCATATCTGGAATAACATGAGCGTGGGCAGCGCCCACTTGGGATCGACAAACCACTTGGGCGGATTCGCCAGTCCCATCGATCGGAGAATGGTATTGATAGGGCCATAGGAAGGCTGCAAAACCACCTGCCAAACGACCACGGAGGCTACAATGCTGGATATATAGGGGATGAACGCGACCGCTTTCAAAAAATCCGGCGCATACGTATGCCGATGAATGAGCGCGGCGATGGCCAGCCCCAGCGCAAGTCCTGCAGGCACGGTGACCACTGAAAAGATCAGCGTATTGCGGATAGCGTCGTTGAACCACACGTCCCGCCCGCCCAGGAGTTTCGCGAAGTTGTCGAAGCCGACCCAGCGGATGGCGCCGAACCCGCCCAGAAAATTCCACTCCACAAAGCTGAGAAGGAGTGAAGAAACCGCCGGAAACACGATGAACGCCAAGAACCCCAGCATACAGGGGAGTATAAAAAAGAATGCGGTCACTCCGTCCCCGCCGCCACGCTTTCTCATCGTCCGCGCTCCCTTCCGAATCCAGATCAATCTGTTTGGATAGTTTACCAGGCTTGGTTTATTATTTTATTCCTTTGATGCGGTATTCTCAATCCTCTAAGAGAACCATTCGCTTACATTCTGTGAC
>JAISBH010000286.1 GCA_031266295.1 Oscillospiraceae bacterium
TTGAAGCAGCTGGGCTATTTCTTTGGCTCGATCAGCGGCACATATGACAGCGCAACCAGCTACGCGGTCACGGCCTTCCAGCAGGATAACAAGCTATGGGTCGACGGCAAAGCGGGGCCGGATACCCAGAAAGCGCTCTACGCCTCGAACGTCGCCCAGCCAAAGACCACGCCGTCCACGTACCGCACACTCCGCAGCGCGATGACCGGCGACGATGTATACAAGTTGCAGCAGCACCTGATCGATATGGGATACATGTCCGGCACGGTATCCGGCTATTACGACGGGCGCACAACCGAGGCGGTAAAGGCGTTTCAGCAGAGGAACGGCCTGACGGCGGACGGCGTCGCGGGCGCGGCCACTCAGCAGCGCATCTACTCCACCCAGGCCATACCCGCGCAGAACGTGAACCTGCTGTTCCCCGACGGGAAAGTGACGGCGACTCCGACAACGGTCGCGTCGGCCGATCAGTCATCCGACGGAACGCTGCCCCTGTCTCCATCGGTTACTCAATCAGGAGTCGGCGTGTCCGATGGCGAAGCCAGCCTGTTTGACACAAAGACAGCGTCGGTCACTCCGCCGCCTGGAACGATTCCGCCGGGTGATACCGGCGGCGGCGCTATTGGAACCGCAGCCACTGCTGCCCCGTCGGGCGCGATCGCATCGATCGCGCCCGATCCCTCGGATTTTCCATATATTCTCAATCAACCTGTCGAAACGCCGTCGCGCCCGACCGTGCCCGATCCGACTCCATTCGTTATGCCAGAATTCGACACGACAATCAACGCTGACGGCACGATAAACGGCACGCTGCGACCCGGCAGCGCCGGCGGGGGGGTCCAGCTCATCCAGGCCAGGCTGAAGGAACTGGATTACTATCTGGGCGAGATCAACGGGAACTATTCCGATTCGGTGACGGCGGCAGTGCGGCGGTTCCAGACACGGAACCTGCTTCCAGCGGACGGCATCGCGGGTTCAGGCACTCAGCGGGCGTTGTTCGCCGACGACGCTCTGGCGTCTCAATTGGACATGACCCCAAACGTCGGGGAGATGAAATTCGGCGATCGTTCCGACGATGTGACAATGCTGCAGGATCGGCTGATCCGAATGGGGTATCTCACCGAGGGCGCGACGGGCTATTACGGCGAGCAGACGCGCGACGCGGTGAGGGCGTTCCAGAAAATGAACGGTCTGCCTGACGACGGGTACGCTGGGGCGCAGACGCTGTCGCTGTTATTCACGGATATGGCGCTGTCCGCTGCGGGCACGCCGGGCACGATGTCGCCGGAGTCCACGCCCGAACCGACCCCGACAATCCCGCCGACGCCTACGGCCACGCAGGACGTCACGCTGCGGGAGGGCGATACCGGTTCGGTGGTCGTATCGCTTAAAGAACACCTGATCAGGCTGGGTTACTTAGACGGCGACGCGGACGAGATATATGATGAGGCGACGTCGGCCGCGATCAAACGATTCAAGATAATCAACGAACTTGCGCCGGCGGGCGCACACCCGGATGGTATAGCCGACGCGGCGACCCAGACGCGTCTGTTCTCCAAGGACGCCCAGCCGTGGCCGACGTTGCCATCAGGCAACCCTTCGCTGGCCACGCTGGACAACACATCCCTCGACGCCCGTGAGATTCAGATGACCGGCACCACCCAAACGAACCTCTCCAGCGGCGGCATCGCGGCCATCTCGCCCGGTGGCACGCTATACTATGCCGATGGAACGCTGGGCGGCCAGCTCTACTCACTGTCCGGTCAGACCGGCGCGACCCCTGTCGGCGAGGATCGCGCGCGGTTCATCCACGTGATAAACGGCGCGCTGGTGTACGCGACCGACAGCGAGATCATCCGGTATAACCTGAGCGGTAGCCGCCGCGAGGTCGTCGCCGAGACAGGGCTGATCAAGAAGCTGGCGACGGCGGGCGATTCATACTACTATCTGGAGGGCGGGACACTGTACCGCTACCGCGCCGGCGAAGGACGCAGGGAACTGGCAGTCGGCGTGAATGATTTCTACCTGGACGTTTCAAACATGGTGCTGTATGTAGCGACGCCGGAGGATATACGGCGCCTGGACGGCGCGGGCAACCCTCTGTCCACAGTGGTGCTCAGCGGCGCGCAGCAGGTATTGTTGTGCAACGGCGCGCTGTATTACAGCCGCGACCGCTCTGTGTACAGGATCGACGGCGGGCGCGAAGCGGCTGTGGTCTCGGGCAACGTGCAGTGGTTTGGATTCTACCGCGACGCGATGTATTATATCGTGGGCAGCGCGCTGGCCGTGGCCGACACCAACGGCGCGAACGCGCGCGTGTTCGACGCTGGCCCGGTAGCGTCGGTCTCCTTCATCAATGGAGAGGTGTATATCGGCCGCACGGTAGGCGGCGGGTTCAACCAAAAATACCCGGCGGAGTAATACAAGCCAGTTTATAAACCCATTATATTAATTTGGAGGTGGCGATGATACTATCCATCCCTGAACAAACCGCGTCCGATCTGCTCGCGATCGGCGCGGTGTTCCTTCGCCCAAACGAGCCGTTCACATGGGCCAGCGGTATTAAAAGCCCCATCTACTGCGACAACCGCTTGACATTGTCGCAGCCCGATGTGCGCGACAGTATCGAACGCGCGTTCGCGCAGCGGATACGCGAGACTTACCCGGAATGCGAGGCGCTGTTCGGCACCGCCACGGCGGGGATAGCGCACGCGGCGATTATCGCGCACTTGCTGGATATGCCTATGGGTTATGTTCGCGGCAGCGCGAAGGATCATGGCCGCAACAACCGTCGCGACAATCGTATTGAGGGCAAGCTCGTTCCGGGGCAGAAGGTCGTCGTCGTCGAGGATCTGATCTCGACCGGTTCCAGCGCGCTGGACGCGGCGCGGGCGCTGCTGGACGCCGGAGCGGACGTGCTGGGCGTCGTTTGCATATTCACCTATAGAATGACCAAGGGCATACGGGCGTTCGAGCAGGCGGGGCTGAAACTGGAATCGCTGACGGATTTCGACACGCTGATAGATGTTGCGGCGCGTATGGGCGGCGTTGACAAGGATGACCTGCCGCGATTACGCGCGTTCAGGGATAACCCCGACGATCCCGAGTGGATTAATAAATAGGATGGTAAACTGTGATCAAGCATCTTAATGATATTCAGGATCTTTCATCGGATCAGATAGAACAGCTGATCACGCTGGCGGAGGACATGATGACCGACCGCGCGAAGTATCAGAGCGCGCTGGCGCACCGCACGCTGGCGACGCTGTTCTTTGAGCCGAGTACGCGCACGAGGCTGAGCTTCGAGGCCGCTATGCTGGAGTTGGGTGGCAACGTGATTGGCTTTGCCGACCCGAACTCATCCTCCGCGACGAAGGGCGAGAGCGTTGCGGATACCATCCGCACGGTAGCCTGTTACTCCGACATAATCGTGATGAGACACCCGAAGGAAGGCGCGCCTATCGCAGCGTCGCTGCGTTCGCCCGTGCCTATCATCAACGCGGGCGACGGAGGGCATCACCACCCCACCCAGACGCTGGCCGACCTGTTCACGATCCGCCGGGAGAAGGGGCGGTTTGAAGGGCTGACGGTCGGGTTGTGCGGCGACTTGAAATTCGGGCGAACGGTTCATTCGCTAATACACGCGATGGCGAGATATGAAGGGGTACGGTTCGCGCTGATCTCGCCTCAGGAACTGCGCACGCCGGACTACATACTCGAAGGTCTGCGGGCGCGTCCCAACGTCAGTTACGAGGAGACGGACTCGCTGGAGTCGGTCATCCCGCGCCTGGACATACTGTACATGACGCGCGTGCAGCGGGAGCGGTTCTTTAATGAAGCCGATTATGTGCGGCTAAAGGATAGCTATATATTAACATTAAAGACGCTGGCGGACGCGAAGGACAGCCTGACCATACTGCACCCGCTGCCGCGCGTGAACGAGATCGCCGTCGAGGTGGACGACGACCCGCGCGCGTGCTATTTCAAGCAGATGTATTACGGAAAGGTCATCCGCAAGGCATTGCTCGCGACCATGCTAGGGGTGGCGTTATAATGAACATAGACAGCATCCAGAACGGGATCGTGATCGATCACATTCAGGCGGGCAACAGCATGAGCATTTATCAGCTGCTGCAACTGGATCGGCTGGCGTGCAGCGTGGCCATTATCAAGAACTGCAAGAGCGCCAAGATGGGCCGCAAGGATATCATCAAGATAGACGAGGACTTCGACGTGAATCTTGACGCGCTAGGGTTCGTCGATCCAAACGTGACGGTCAGCGTGATCCGCGACGGGCAGACGGTTGAGAAGCGCAAGATATCGCCGCCCGAACGCATCGTGAACGTTATACGTTGCAACAACCCGCGCTGTATCACGACCACCGAGCCTGGACTGGATCACGTATTCCATCTGACGGACGCGGCGCGCGGGCTGTACCGCTGCGCGTACTGCGACGCCGCGAAACAGTAGCATGATAACGACGACGGAACAATAGTCGCAATGAAACAACGGAGGCGATAGGGTTGGACGGCATAACGATGGGGTTTATGTGCGCGGAGTGCGACGCAATACTGAGCGGCGGTCGAGTGGATCAGGTGCGTCAGCCCGATCGCTCGACGTTGATACTGGCCGTGCGCAGCCAGGGCGCAAACCATCAGCTGCTGCTGAGCGCGGACGCAAACAACGCGCGGCTGCAGCTGACCGGCGCGAACCCAGCCAACCCGCCTGAGCCGCCGATGTTCTGTATGCTGCTGCGCAAGCGGCTGATAGGCGCGTATATAACGAGCGTGCGCGCGGTCGGAGGCGATCGCGTGGCGTGGATCGACCTGGATACCAAGGACGAGCTGGGCGAGCGCGGCACGCATCGACTGGTAGTGGAGTGCATGGGCCGGCACAGTAACATCGTCCTGCTGGATGGAACCGGGAGGATCGTGGACGCGATACGCCGCGTCAGCGCGGATGTGAATCGGTACCGCGAGCTGCTGCCCGGCGTGATATATGTGCAGCCGCCCGCGCAGGATAAGCTGGATCCGGCCGCGTTCCGGGGCGAATCGGCGGCGGACGCGAGAGCGGCGTTGCGGACTAGGCTGGATTCAGGCGGCAAGCTAAGCCGTGCGATTGCCGACGCGGTAATGGGCGTAGGCGCGCAGATGGCGAGGGAGTTTGCGCATCGTATCGGCGGCGACGCCGACGTTTACCTTGATAAGCTGAACCGAGACGCGGTTTCGGACGCGCTGTCTTCTTTGTTGAGTGGTTTGGACGGACTTGCCGCGCCTGTTTCGGTGCTGGATGAGACTGGAGCACCGATCGACGCATACCCGTTTCATATGTTGAGTCTGGCCGCCAATCGGCAGAAACGATGCGCGACGCTGTCGGAGGCGATGGACGCGTGCTACGCGAGGCGGGATGAATCCGAGCGCATTAATCGCAGGAAACAATCGCTGAAAAAGGCCGTCGATAACGCGATCGAGCGCGCCGAAAAGAAGCTGGCCATCCAGCTGGAGGCGATGAACACGCAGACGCAGATAGACGAGGCGTCGCGGTTCGGCGAGCTGATCATGGCGAATTTGTATAGGATTCCGCCGGGAGCGGCGTCCGCGGCGCTGGAGGACTATTATCAGGAGGGATCGCCGATGGTGGCAGTTCCGTTGGATGAACGCGCGGGGGCGGTGAGGTCGGCGCAGCAATACTTCAAGAAGGCGCGGAAAATGAAGGCGGCGCGGGACTCGGCGCGGGAGCAAAGAATGCTGACGGAGGGGCAGCTGGCGTTCTTGCGCACCCAGGCGCATGATCTGGAGATGTGTCAGGATGAAGCTGAACTGGCTGAGGTAAGGATGCTGCTGATACGAGCGGGCGTTGTGCGCGCGGAGCGGTCAGGGAAGGGTAGCAAGCCGGCGAAGGTGAGGCTGCCTCAGTCGGAGCCGTACAGGTATCAATCCAGTGATGGGATTGAGATACAGGTAGGGAAGACGAGCGCGCAGAATGACAGGATAACCGGCGCGGCGGACGGCGAGATGATATGGATGCACGCGAAAGACATGCCGGGATCGCACGTGGTGATAAGGCACAGCGGCGCGGCGCCTGAAAAGACGATGAGCGAGGCGTTGACGCTGGCCGCGTGGTATAGTAAGGGCAAGGCGTCGGCGAACGTGCCAATAGACGCGACGCTGCGGAAGTATGTAAAGAAGCCAGGCGGCGCGGCTGCGGGCTTTGTAACGTACACGAACCAGCGAACCTACTACATAACGCCGGACGAAGCCGCGATCCGCGCGCTGACCCTCTTAAATGGCAAAAAACTCTCGGCTATATAGGCAAGGATCCTCCTGCTATCCAGGTTTTTGGAACCCGGACGGCTTGCGGATCAAGCGCTCGTGGTTTCCCCACGCGCGTTTCGAGTTTTCCTGATATTCTTTTAACCCACGCGCCGATGACTTTTGCCTCGACGCTTCGCGGTTGAGCCGTTGAATTCTGACGCTCATCATCCAACCTAGAAATCCATTCCCTCAACGGCTAAAGAAATGGCGCTCATCCGTTTTGCTGCGGACATAGAACGATCGAGACGACGCTCGCGGGGGGCGCTTCCAATATATCTCCTTCAGCAAGGATACGGCTGACCGTAATCGGCATAACCATCTCCGGGTTTTCAAATGAGTTGTGCGCGCGAGGATCGTCGTGCGCCAATACCGTCACTTCCGCCTGCCCGGATACGCCGCCGCCAATACCGGCCAGTCGTATCATTCTTGCCGCGTCCATATCCAGGTTCGCTATCGTGATCGTAATCTTTCCATTCTTGAGCGACGCGGACGCGGAAAGCAGCGGCAGCGGCTGTCCTTCCCCTTCAAACACATCCGTCGAAACGACTACGGGTATATGCCGGGCGTCCTGATGCGTCTTGAACATGGAAAACACATGATAGTTTGGGGTCTCAACGAAATGCTCGCCGCCGGCGAGGTATAGCGAATGCAGGTTGTTGCAGAGCTGCGCAACATTCGCCATTTCGACAAAATCACAGCGGTCGTTAAACAAGTTCAGGGTCAGCGCGGCTACAACCGCGTCCCGCATGGAACTCTGCTGCTCGTATAGGTTGTACCCCCGGCTCGGCCCGGAACCATCCTTGTGCCAGCAACCCCATTCATCCACCACCAGCTTGATGCCGCGCTCCGGGTCAAACTCGTCCATAGCGGCGCGATGATCGTCAAGCACCCGTCGCATGTAATAGGCCTGGCGCATCTGTTTATACCATTCATCCCGCGTAAACGCGGTCGGCGATCCGGCGGTGCCGCAATAATAATGCACGCTCATGCCCCATGCCCGCACTTCGTTTCCTTTTCGGGAAGCGTATTCCTGCAGGAGCCTGCGCGTCCACGCGACGTCGTGTCCGTTCGCGCCGCACATAATGAACTTGATGTTGCCCTTATCTAAACTGTCGCAAACGGTCGAGTATCGCAGATACGCCTTCGCGCAGTCTTCGGCAGTCATTTGGCCGCCGCCGCCCCAATTTTCGTTGCCGATTCCCCAGAATCGTACGTTGAACGGCTCCGGCGAACCGTTGCGCGCGCGCTCATCCGAGAGCGTTGTACCGATCCCAAAGTTGCAGTACTCGATCCAGTTGCGGATGTGCAGCGGGGTTACGCTTGTCATATTGGCCGCAATGTAAGGTTCCGCGCCGGTTATCCGGCAAAAATCCATAAATTCATGCGTCCCCACCTGATTGGACTCCAGCCGCTTGTCGTGCGAATACCACCAGTTCACCCTTGTAGGCCGCTCGTGCCGCGGGCCAATGCCGTCCCGCCAGTCGTAGGTTTCGGCGTAACATCCGCCCGGCCATCGCAGTACGGGCGGGTTCAGCTTACGAAAGCTTTCCGCAAGCGACTGACGAAAGCCAAGTATGTTCGCAATCGGACTGGCCTGTCCAACCCACAACCCGTCGTAGAACACGCCGCCAATGTGCTCCGCGAAATGTCCGTATAAATAGCGGGAGATGTTGCCTTTGGAGTGGGTGAAATCCAGTGTGACCTGATCCATTCTGTTCATTCCTTTCCACGCGATTCATATTTACAGGCTCATACCCTAAACGAGTTTATTTCCCTCGCTGCTTTATTCCGAGAAACGGCTCTATTCCTTGACGGACCCGAGCGTGATGCCCGTAAAGAAGAACCGCTGCATGAATGGGTAGAACAGCGCGACGGGGAGCGCGGCAAAAACGACCTTAGCTGCGTTAAACGTCTTCAACGAGGACATGGCTTCCAGTTCTTCCTGGGTAATGGATGTGGACGTAATAACAAAATTGTTGTTGGACAGCGTCTGAATATACGTCTGAAGCGGGATGCGCTGCGGATTGTTGATCAGCAGCAATCCGTCGAAGAAGTTGTTCCAATGGCCGACAATGCTGAATACCGTCACGGTAGCCAGCGCGGGAATGGCCAGCGGCACGGCGATGTGCATCATCATCTGAAATGCGTTCACCCCATCGATCGTGGCCGATTCCTTAATCGCCTTCGGCTCGTTCCTGAAAAAGTTCATCAGCAGGATGGTATTGTAAATCGGCAGCCCGCCCGGCACGACCAGCGCCCAGATCGTATCAATCAGCCCGGTGGATTTAATGATGAAGTACCAGGGCACCAAGCTCGCGCCGAAGAGCATCGCGAATACGAATATCCAAATATAGATCCGCCTTGCCGGGAACTGCTCGGATTCCAGCGAAAGCGGGAACGCGCAGGAGACCGTCAACGCCATGTTGATCAACCCTCCCAATATCACTCGCTGGATTGACACCCATGTCGCCGTCATAAATCGAGTGTCTTCCATAAGCGTCTTATACGGCTGCAGCGTGAAATCCCA
>JAISBH010000016.1 GCA_031266295.1 Oscillospiraceae bacterium
GATGTTCCTGCGCGGCGACGTAGACTACGCGTCGATCAACACCGCCCTGCTGACCGAATGGAAGCAGAACGACGCGACGAAGGATATCGTAATCCCCGGTCAGCCGGACACGACCTACATGTACTACTACAGCTTCTGCTACGATCCGCAGTTCGGCGAGGAGTATGAGCCTGAGAATTACCTGAAGGCGATCGACAACGAGAACTTCCGTCAATCGCTGTTCTGGGGAATTAACCGTTACAAGGCGCTGCTGGCGCAGGATCCATACAACCCGCAGTTGCAGCAGACCAACACAATCACGCCTGTCGGTTGGTGCAACATCAATGGCGTCGACTTCACGCAGGTCGGCGACATGAAGGAAATATCCGACCGCGACAGCAACAACTTCGACGAGCAGAAGGCGCTGGAATACAAAGCGAAGGCCGTCGAGGAACTGACCGCCGCCGGCGTGAAGCTGCCGATCAAGCTGTACATGCAGTATAACCCGACGCTCACGTCATGGGAACAAGAGGTTCAAGTAGTCAAGCAGCAGCTCACCGATTTGCTGGGTGCGGACTATATCGAATGCATCATCCAGGCCGGACCGACGACGGGCTTCCTGGCGGCCGTGCGGCGCAGCGGCGACTACGGCTTCATGAAGCTGAACAATGGCGCGTCGGCGGACGATCCTGACAACTGGACGTTGGCGTTCCGCCCCGAAAACACCTGGACGTTCATCGACAAGGCGAAGAGTCCGAGTGTGGCCGCGCTTTATGAGGAATATCTGGCGCTGCTAACCGACGCGCAAAACGTTATGCTCAAGAGTGAAGAGCGGTACGAGAAGTTCGCGAAGGCCGAGGCGTTCCTGCTTAACCACGCGCTGGTCATCCCGTTCTGCACGGACACCGAAGGATACTTCGTCGCGAAGTACAACCCATTCGAGCTGGTGCATAACGCCGATAGATTGTGGAAGGGCGGTCATGTACTGGAATCGCCACTTACGGAAGCGCAATTCTTGGCGCTGTATGCGGATTGGGCCGTCGAGCGCGAGGCGTCGCTGAAGTAATCGATGGCAATGATTACCTATTGATCTAAGTAGGGGCGGGCATATTAACCGCCCCTATAGGGTTGTTATTAATCGACGGTCATTATGAGGTCATCAGTGGCACTATATATCGTCAAGCGGCTGGGCCGCGCGCTCATCAGCCTGTGCCTAATCATTATTGTAGTATTCGTGCTGCTCAGGCAGATGCCCGTTGAGGGATACTTCGCGGCGTTCGACAAGATGACGCCGATCCAGGTTGAGAATGGCTTGAGGAAACTCGGCTTGCTCGACCCGCTTCCGGTGCAACTGGTCAACTTCTTTGGACAGCTTGCGCGGGGTGATTTGGGTATTTCTACCAGATATAGGCAGAATTATCCGATCATGCGAATCATCGCGCAGAAGGCGCCGTTCTCATTGCGGTTCGGGCTGATCGCGGTGGGCATAAGCATCCCGATTGGGTTGGCGCTCGGCGTGTTGATGGCGCGGCGCAAGGGCGGCGCGTGGGATCGGATGGGTACGGTTTATATAGTATTTATGCAAGCGGTGCCCTCAGCCATATATTACCTGTTCCTGCAACTGTATGGAACTCAAGCGTTAAACATCAGTCTGCTGTATAACCCTGATAAATGGCAGACGATGATACTACCTGTGATATCGTTGTCGATGCCGTCGGTGGCATACTTCGCGATGTGGATGCGCCGATACACCGTCGATGAAGCCAACAAGGAGTACATAAAATTGGCGCGGGTGAAAGGTGTGCCCACTATGGCCGTCTGGTTCAGACATGTGTTCCGCAACGCGGTTGTGCCCATCGTACAGCTGATACCAAACTCGTTGTTGTTAACCCTGGCCGGATCCATATACGTTGAATCGTTGTACTCAATCCCCGGCATGGGCGGGTTGATGGTGGATGTCATAAAGAGGCAGGATAACACGATGGTGCAAGCGCTGGTAATAATCTTTGCGGTGCTGACTATCGTCGGATTGCTGCTGGGCGATCTGGCGATGGCGCTGGTGGATCCGCGAATCAGCCTGACCAAGAAATCGGAGGCGCGCTGATGTCGCGGTTTTCATTTGGTCAGAGAAGGGTCGAACGCGCGGGCGACGACGTCGCTCTGGCGATCAAAAACACGATCCATGACGCCGCGATGAGCGTCGCCGCGAACGACGCTGAAGCAGTTTCTTCCTATTTATGTAGCGACGCGCCGGACGACCTGACGGCTGAACAGATCGCCGCGCTTCCGAGTTCCGCGTTCATGGCTGCACCCAGCGATGCGAGAGAGGCTGAACGGACGGGTTACTCCCACTATTCATACTGGGGAAGCACATTGAGGATGTTCCTGGCGAATCGCGGCGCAGTGGCGGCGCTGCTGATTGTAGTTATAATAGTTGTGTTTACATTCATACAACCGTTCCTGCCAGGACAGTCCGACCCGAACCTGATCCACAACGATCCATCAACCGGTATGCAGATCATCAACCGCGCGCCGGGCGAGGAGTTCTGGTTCGGTACGAACTCGATTGGTCAGGACCTTTGGGCGCGCATATGGTCGGGAACGCGCACCAGCCTATTTATCGGGTTGACCGTGGCCGTCATCCAAGCCTTGATCGGCATACTGATGGGCGTGCTGTGGGGGTACGTGCGCAAGCTGGACTTTCTGTTCACCGAGATATATAATATTCTCAATAACATACCGACAACGATCGTGTTGATTCTAGCGTCATACATACTTCGGCCCAGCGTGAGGACGATCATACTCGCGATGTCGTTTACCAGCTGGATCGTGCTAGCGCGGTTTATCCGTAACCTGACGCTGATCATCCGCGACCAGGATTTCAACATCGCGTCGCGCTGCTTGGGCACGAGGCTGTGGCGCATCATCATGCGCAACCTGCTGCCACAGATGGTATCGGTGATCATGCTGCGCATCGCGCTGTCAATCCCGTACGCCATCGACATGGAGGTATTCCTAACGTACATCGGTCTAGGTGTGCCGATCGAGACGCCGTCGCTGGGCAACCTGATCAACGCCGGTCGCATATTGATGATGTCGCCGTCACTAAGATATCAACTAATATTTCCGGCAATCGTACTGTCGTTGCTGACGATATGTTTCTATCTGACGGGCAACGCGTTCGCGGACGCGGCGGATCCAAAGAACCATAGGTAGGGAGGTGGCAAGCTATAGTGTTTAACGAAGAATTGGCCGCCAAACCGGTGGAAGCAGCCACGCCCGACACTGTATTGTCAATCAACGATCTGCATGTGAAGTTCCGACTGCGCGGGCAGGTTCTACACGCGATACGCGGGATATCGCTGGACATTGTGAAGCATGAGACGCTGGCGATCGTTGGCGAATCCGGTGCAGGCAAGAGCGTTCTGATGAAGAACCTATGCGGACTGCTCGACCCGAACGGGTGGGTTGACAGCGGCAGCATCATGTATGAAGGAATGAATCTGGCGGCATTCAAAAGCGAGAAGGACTGGTCGCGCGTTCGCGGCAGACACGTGGCGATGGTGATGCAGGATCCGATGACCAGCCTGAACCCGCTCAAAACAATCGGATGGCAGATTGAAGAGGCGCTTAAGTACAACCAGCAGTTGCGTGGAAGCGACGCGCGGAAGCGGATGCTGGAACTGTTAGATGACGTTGGCATTCAGGACACGGATAAGCGCTCCCGTCAATACCCGCACGAGTTCTCCGGCGGGATGCGACAGCGCGTGGTGATCGCGATAGCGCTGGCGTGCAACCCGAAAATACTTATATGCGATGAACCGACGACCGCGCTGGATGTGACGATACAAGCACAGATACTCAAGTTAATCCACGATCTCAAGGAAAAGTATGGTCTGACGCTGATATACATCACGCACGACCTGGGTGTAGTCGCAAACGTCGCGGATCGCATTGC
>JAISBH010000071.1 GCA_031266295.1 Oscillospiraceae bacterium
GGGGGTTCTCTCGTCGACATCTCCCCCTAGGGGCGTTGAGGGGTGGCAGTTACCACGCCGCCCGCCACAGCGGTACCCCGGTCCTCGCCCGGCATCGTGCTCGAGGGGCGGTTTGAGGAAAACCGACAACCGTCACCGCGTTCAAAGAGCGGTTTGAGGAAAACCGACAACCCTCATCGCCCCCCTAGGGGGAGATGTCGCCGCAGCGACAGAGGGGGCGGTTCCCCGTGGGAGGCGCCTCCGCAGCGGCGGAGAGGGGGTTCCCATGGGGAATGTGCCTCCGCAGCGGCGAAGGGAACAGCCGTTAAGGAATAGAGTCTATTATCAGTTTACATAGAAACGAATGAAAACTATATCATACTGCACGCAACCGTATGTCCCGGAGAAACTTCCCGCAGCGGGGGTTCTGCGGCGGCGCAGCTGGGCTTCGCGATGGGGCAGCGGGTACGGAATCGGCAACCTGACGGCGGATCGATCGCGGAAGGCAGATCGCCCTCCAGTATGATGCGCTTGTTGGCGCGCGACTTTCGCGGGTCGGGTATCGGTGCGGCGGATATCAGCGTCTTCGTATACGGGTGCAGCGGATGCAGGTGCAATTCGTCAGCATTCGACAGCTCGACGACCTTGCCCAGGTACATCACCGCCACGCGATCAGATATGTGCTTGACTACGGATAGATCGTGCGCGATGAACAGGTATGTCAGCCCTAGTTCCTTCTGCATATCCTCTAGCATGTTGACGATCTGCGACTGAATGGATACGTCCAGCGCGGAGATCGGCTCGTCGCAGACGATGAAGCTAGGATCGACGGCCAGCGCGCGGGCGATGCCTATGCGCTGCTGCTGCCCGCCTGAAAACTCGTGAGGATAGCGGTTCGCGTGCTCGGTATTGAGTCCTACCCTCGAGAGCAGCTCGCGCACGCGCTCGGCGCGCTCCTTGCGGCCGCCGCCTATGTTGTGGATATCCAGCGCCTCGCGGACTATCTCGCCGACGGTCATACGCGGGTCGAGCGACGCTGACGGGTCTTGGAATATAATCTGCATCTTTCTGCGGAAGCGGTTCGGGTTGGGGGATTTCGCCGCGCTGCCGCCGAACACCGTCTCGCCGCCGAACCTAACTGTTCCGGCGGTCGGCTCGATCAGCCGCAGTATGCTGCGTCCCAGCGTGCTCTTGCCGCACCCGGATTCACCCACCAGTCCTAGCGTCTCGCCCTTGGCGATGCTCAGGCTCACGCCATCCACCGCCTGAACGCGCTTGGCGGCAAACAGACCGTTCTTCACGGGGAAGTATTTCTTCAGTCCGTCAACTTCCAGCAGATTGGCGTTCTTGTGATTCATACCGCTCATATCGTTCATGCCGTTAACGCCGTTCGGTTCAGGCATTCGCGCCGCCTCCCTTCTCCAACCGTCCACCCGAAAGAGGCGTCGGCATAGACTCCGGCGCGGCGTGCGCGTCTTTATGATGCAGCCAGCAGCTGACCGAGTGGGTATCGCTTTGCCTGGACTCGGCGGGGTAGGCGCGCAGACAGATATTCATGCACTGATCGCAGCGCGGCGAGAGCGGACAGCCTTCCGGCGGGTTGAGCATGTCGACCGGCGTGCCCTTGATGGGTATCAGCCGCTCGTGTCCTACCTCATCCAGGCGCGGCAACGAGCGCAGCAGCCCGATTGTATAAGGATGCTTAGGTTTATAGAATATTTCATCCGCAGTACCCATCTCGACGATGTGACCGGCGTACATTACCGCCACCCTGTCGCATATGTCCGCCACCACGCCCAGGTTGTGAGTGATGAACAGTATCGCCATGCCCGTTTCCTTCTGCAGTTCCTTCATCAGGTCGAGTATCTGCGCCTGTATCGTGACGTCCAGCGCGGTGGTCGGCTCGTCGGCGATCAGCAGGGCTGGGTTGCATATCAGCGCCATCGCTATCATCACGCGCTGCCTCATACCGCCGCTCAACTCGTGAGGGTATTGACTCATCCGCTTCAGCGCGTTGCTGATCCCCACCTTCTTCAGCAGTTCGGCCGCCCGATCCCGCGCTTGAGTGCGCGTGACCTTTGAATGACACAGCAGCGCTTCCATCAATTGATTGCCGATCGTATACACGGGATTGAGACACACCATCGGGTTCTGGAATATCATGGAAACCCTGTTGCCCCTGAATTGCCTCATCTGCGCCGATGTATAACCCAAAAGATCCTCGCCGTCAAAGTCGACGCTGCCGCCCACCACGCGTCCCGGCGATTGCAGCAGTCCCATCAGCGAGTATGCGGAAACGCTTTTACCGGAACCGGACTCGCCGACGATGCCCAGCACCTCATGGTTATTGAGCGTGTACGAAACGCCTCCGACAGCCTTGACCTCACCGGCCGGCGTGAAGAACGAGACGCGCAGATCCTTTACCGTCAATAATGCCATCCGCGCCTCCTCCTACTTCTTCATGCGCGGATCAAGGGCGTCGCGCAGCCCGTCGCCGAACAGATTGAAGCACAGAATGACTATGCTCAATAGAAAACTGGGTATCAATAATCGTGATGGATATGTTTGGAACGCGCCCAGCGAATCCGAACACAGCGAGCCGAGCGTCGCGGTCGGCGCGTTCACGCCCAATCCTAAGAACGACAGGAAACTCTCAAGGAATATCGCGCTGGGTATCTGCATCATGGCGGTGACGATGATCTGGCCGATACAGTTGGGCAGCAGGTGCTTGCGGATTATGCGAACGGGCGACGCGCCCAGCGCCCTGGCGGCGGTGATGAATTCTTGATTCTTCAGCGCGATCACCTGGCCGCGTATGATGCGGCTCATACCCACCCAGTATAGCAGCCCGAACACGATGAATATGGAGATCATGCCGGCCCCGAACGACGAGAGGGATTTGATGGCCGCGTTGTGGCTGGTGTTGAGCAGGTTGGTCAGCGGCGTCTTGATCACGCTGGACAGCAGCAGCACGACGAGTATATCCGGCAAGGCGTATATCACATCGACGACGCGCATCATTATGAAGTCCGTCGTGCCGCCGAAGTAGCCGGAGACCGAGCCGTATATGGTGCCGATAATTAATACGATTATTGCCGCGAAAACGCCGATGACCAGCGATATGCGCGTGGCGTACATCGTGCGCGCCAGCAGGTCGCGGCCATGCATATCGGTGCCGAACACGTGCGGAAACACGCGTTCGCCCTCCTCGATCTTTGTCAGTTCCGTGGCGGAATACTGCATCGGGTTCAGGTTCTCGCTCTTGCGTATCTGCTGATTCGGCCCATATGGGATGAGCGACGGGCCGATGAAAGCGAACGCGACGGTCAGCAGCAGCATTACGACGGCGGCCATCGCCACATGATTGCGCCTCAGCCTGCGCCAAGCGTCCTGCCAATAGCCGGTTTGAGGGCGCAGCGTGATGAAGTCCGCCTTATCAGCTTCCGCCGCCGGGGAGAAGTCGCCGGGTACGAAGCCGCCTGATATGAACCCAACGGTGGTCGCGGTGTTCACCTGCAGTGACAGCGGGTTGTTATGTTTTGGTCGTTCCATACGGTTCGCTCCCTTTACTCCGCCGGTTTCGACAGGTTGATGCGCGGGTCGACGAATTTATACGCTATGTCCACGATCAGGTTCATTATGACGACCAGCGCCGCCAGGAATATCGTCGTGCCCATTATCAGTGGATAGTCGCGGTTCAATATGGATTGAATAAAGTACCGCCCCAGACCCGGTATAGAGAACACGCTCTCCACGACGAAGCCGCCGGTCAGCGTGTACGCCGTCAGCGGGCCTAGGTACGTGATGACCGGTATAACCGCGTTCCTCATCGTGTGCTTGAATATCAGCGGGAACGCTCGCACGCCCTTCGCGCGCGCGGTGCGGACGAAATCCTGATTGATCGAGTCCAGCATACTGGAGCGCATCAGCCGCCCGATATAGCACATCGGGTAGAAGCTAAGCGCGAATACGGGCAGCACGTATTGCGAAGGGTTGGTTAGGCTGCCGCTCATAGAGCTGAACAATCGTATTTTAACGCACAGGAAGTATTGCAGCAGCGCCGCCAGCACGAAGCCGGGCACCGCTATACCCAGTGTGGTGACGACGCGCAGTATGCTGTCCGTGGTTTTGCCCTGAGTATACGCCGCTATGCAGCCCATCGGTATGCCGAATATGACTGCCGACAGCAGTGCGGTCGCGCCCAGTTTCGCGGATATGGGGAACATC
>JAISBH010000083.1 GCA_031266295.1 Oscillospiraceae bacterium
GGAATGCAACCGGTTCCTCCGTTGTTTGCAAACCACATCGTAACCGACAGCCCTCATCGCCCCCCTAGGGGGAGATGTCGCCGCAGCGACAGAGGGGGTGGTTCCCCGGCGAGGTCGGGAGTGGGGATCGCAATCGACCCATATTCCCTTCATACGATATCTGAATAAATCGCACAAAACGGCCGCCGAGATTCGTCTATTAACAGGGAAGCGGCACACTTCATAGTCGGAGGCGTTAATGGCTAGATCTTACAACCAGCGTGGAATATATCAGCAGCGCCGCGAGCGAGGTTTCAGCCCGCGCTGGCTGATCCTCTTCCTGATACCCGCCATTCTGGTGTGCCTGACCGCGTACACGGTGTACGACAACGGTCGAGTCATGTTGACCACTGTGCGCGTGACCGTCTCCAGTCTGCCCGCTGCACTGGAAGGTTTTACTATACTCCAGGCCTCAGACCTGGCTGGGGCGCGCTTCGGACCTAGTCAGCGGGTCATCCGTGATCTGGCGGAAAAGACTAACTGCGACGCGGTGGTGATAACAGGCGACTTCATCGGGCCGGATGGCGACACGCAGCCTTTCTTCGAGTTGATAGACGCGCTCAGCCGAAACACTTCGTCCGCTCCGATATATATAATCCCTGGCGACGCCGACCCCGCGCCCGACAGCGAAAAGCTCAACGACTGGCTAACCGGAGCGCGGCAGCGAGGCGCGCGCATACTCGATTCTACTACATCGCTAGCGAAAAGGGATGCGACCGTCTGGCTTACGCCCGAGTCGATGCTGCTCGAACCAGATCCTGCCGACGCGCTGTCCGTCTATCAGGCCGAGATCGCGGACATGCGAGCGCGAGGTTACGACCGATCCACACGCGTCGTGCTGGAGAACGCACAGCGCACCGCCGACGCGCTCGAACGTGAGATGGTTGTACGTGGTCAGATTCAGTCCGACGATCTGCACATCGTGATATCGCATCGCCCCGTCGACGACGCGCGCGCTGCGCTGTTGAACTCATGGGCCTTGTCGGGCGACGTGTTCTATCGCTCAATCGATGCGTTCGTCGCGGGACACTTGGCGGGCGGGCAGTGGCGGCTGCCGTATCTCGGCGCGATATACGTGCCCGGTCGCGGTTTTTTCCCCAATAATATAGAAGGCTTCGCCTATGTCGACGGCTATGCGCAGGTGATTTCCGGCGGGCTTGGGAGGTCGAGTGACACGCCGTATCCGTGGTTCCGACTGTTCAACTCGCCTGAATTGACTCGGATTGTGTTCACACGGGCGCTGGTACAGACGCTTCAACCTTAGTGTCGCAGCGGTCGATTTATTGATTATGAACAAAATAGACACAAATACCAAGTGTCCGTTAGGGATGACGCCATCCTGATTCAAGCTTATCATCTTTACCTCCGCCGCTGCATATAATGCCTAACGCCGCGCGGGATAGCATAGTCCGCAAATGAAAAATGAATCGAATAAGAGCGAATTATTCATTGACAATAGGCGGTGCAGGTCATAAAATGAAGTAATGATAATATCTGGAAGCATTACCCCAAAGTCGAATAATGAAGGACGTGATCGCGTGAGCTCCAATCAAGTTCAGACCCTCGTCTCGATGATCGTCTACATGGCCGTTGTGGTCGGCATCGGTTTCTGGACCATGAAGCAGGCGAACAACTCCAGTGCAGAGTACTTTCTGGGCAATCGACGCCTCGGGCCGTGGGTGGCCGCACTGAGCGCCGAGGCCAGCGACATGAGTGGCTGGCTGCTAATGGGCTTGCCTGGCGTTGCGTACTGGTTTGGGCTATCCGACGCTTTCTGGACCGCTGTGGGTCTCGCCGTGGGTACGTACCTCAACTGGCGGCTGGTGTCTCATCGACTGCGAGCGTACTCGATTGTCGCGGACGACGCGATCACACTGCCGGATTATTTTTCCAGACGATTCAAGGAGAAGAGACCTGTGCTGCTGCTGATAGCATCGCTGATAATACTGGTGTTCTTCTCTGTGTATGTGGGCAGTTGCTTCGTTGCGGGCGGCAAGCTGTTCTCTACGCTGTTCGATGCAAACTATCAGTTAGTAATGATTATTGGTGCGGTTATAGTCGTGCTCTATACGCTAATGGGCGGCTTCATGGCCGAGAGCATATCCGATCTGGTGCAGGCTATTATAATGATACTCGCGCTGGCGGCGGTGCTGATCGCTGGGCTGGCGTCGGCGGGCGGTATTGGCGCCGTGATCAGCAACGTAAAGAATATCCCTGGGTTCCTTGATTTCTTTGGCATCGCATCGCCGACGATAGAAAATGGCGTGCAGGCGATATCGGAAGAAGGCGCGCCTGTCTTTGGCGCGGCGGGGGCTTATGGGTTCCTAACCGTCATATCGACGATGGCGTGGGGGTTGGGTTACTTTGGAATGCCGCAGGTGCTGCTGCGGTTCTTCGCGATACGCAAGGCTAGCGAGCTGAAGCGATCGCGGCGCATCGCGACGATATGGTGCGTGCTGTCGCTGGCGTTTGCGGTCTTCATCGGGATCATAGGTCGCGCGCTGTATCCGGTTCAGCTTCATACCACGTCGGAGGCCGAGAATGTGTTTATACTCGCTTCGCAGACGCTGTTCCACCCGTTGTTTGCCGGGTTAGTGATGGCGGGCATACTGGCGGCCTCAATGAGTTCGTCTGACTCGTATCTGCTGATCGCGTCGTCGGCAGTTTCGGTTAATTTCTATAAAAACGTGCTGCACAAGGAAGCGTCCGACAAGCAGGTGCTGCGCATCAGCCGGATAGTGCTAGGAGTGATTGCGTTATTCGGCATCATTATCGCGCTAGATCAAAACAGTATTATATTCAACGTGGTATCGTTCGCATGGGCAGGGTTTGGCGCGGCGTTCGGGCCGCTGGTGTTATTCAGCCTTTTTTGGAAGCGTGCGAATCGAGCCGGGGCGGTTGCTGGGATGTTAGGCGGCGCGGTGATGGTATTCTTCTGGAAGTTTGCGCTGAAGCCGATGGGCGGCGTGCTGGGGGTGTATGAGTTGTTGCCGGCGTTTATATTCTCGTCGCTGTTGATAGTGGTCGTATCACTGGCGACTGCGAAACCGTCCAAGGAGATAGAAGCGGAATTCGACACGGCGAGACTGCAGTCGAAGGCTGCGCTGCAATAGTTTTACTGCTGACGCGCAAAATTCGCGGCAGATTCGCGATGGGTTTTCGCCGCTCGCAAAGGTGATGCGAGCGGCGAAAAGACACGAGAAGATGCGCGGGTTTTGTGCGTCAAACGGTAGTGCCGTCCAAATTGTGTAAACCAATCCCCTTGCCAAACCCACACCTTCTAGATATCCTCAACATCCTGTCTCAAACCTACAGGTTCCCACCGCCGTCGGCAAGCCAAATCAAGTGTGTTACCGCCGGGTTATCAAGACGGACGACACAGGACTTACTGTTGATAACCTCTCAACTCCTTTAACCGCGGGATTCCATTTCTGCTATATCAATGCGATTGCGTTCTTCTTTTGTCAACTTCCAACTCAACGCGCCCAAATTGTCATTTACTTGCCGTATATTCTTCATTCCCGGTATCGGTATGACATTTACATCTTCATTTGTTAAAAGCCAGTTAATGGCCACCTGAGCGAGCGTTTTGCCGTGAGCGGCGGCAATAGCGTCCATTGCTAGGAACAACGGTTCAAGCCGCTTGCCGTCCAACTCCAAAGGTTTTGAAAGTATCCGCTGTATGAGAGATTTTGAATCTTGACGGTCCTTCGTAATATCCAGATGCCCGAAATATAACGCAGCCTTATAGCTGAGCGGCACGCGCTTACCCTTGGCGCGGTACTTGCCCGTAAGAACGCCCTCGGCCAACGGCGCGTAAGGAATGACGGATACGCGGAGTTCCTTACAAGCCGCGAACGTGCCGTTTGTTTCCGGCCAGCGACGCAGAAGGTTATACCCGACCATGGCGGAGGCGAGCGGAATGCCGTGCTTTGCGAGCGCGGAGTGCGCTTCTCGTATCTGGATTTCATTGAAGTTGCACACACCGACAGATCGCACCTTGCCCGCCCTTACCGCTTCCGCCATAACGTCCATATAGTCGGCGATTGTGTTCTTGGATGGTGGCATATGGATTTGGTACAAATCAATGCGGTCAACGCCCAATCGCCTCAAACTGTCGTTAAGCGCCTCCAACAAAGCCTTCGGTGAATCTTTTGAAACTGTGCTGCGTTTTTGTGTGAGCGGGTTCATTGGCGATGGCGGAGCAAACTTGGTAGCAATGAGTACAGGGCGGCCGTCCTGCTTTATGCACTTGCCAAGTACCCGCTCCGACGAACCGTTGCCATAAATTTCGGCGGTGTCAAAGAAGTTCAACCCGTTATCTATGCAAGCGCCATAGGTTTCCATTATGGTTTTTTCCGAAATTGAACCTCCCGGCGTCCATAGCATGGTTCCTGTGCCCATAACGGGAACCATCACGCCGCTTTTCCCTAATTCTACCAGTTCCATATTGTCCGCCTCCTATAAGTACATGAGTTCGCGCAGTATTCGCTCGGTTTCATTCCGTCATACCGTTCAATACTCGGTACGCTTCAACATATTGAGCATATTTAAGCGTGCATTTGGCTAATTATATAACAGAATTTCGTAAAGTCAATACCCATTTTATACTATATCAGGAATCGTTTTCCAAAATTGCAAGCAATTTCAAGACTTTATATAAACAAAGAATCATTGAAATCCCAGTATTTTCAGCGATTCCTTATAGTATATGTTCTTCACTCAATTTTACAGCAATCAGTAGATTCGGTGATAACTGTTACCCGGAAGCTTGACACCTCGCTCCCCAACCCCCGCAAAAAAGTGAGCGATAGCAAAGGAATATCGAAGGGAATAGAGATTAAGTATTGAGTAATTTGAGATAATATGGTATATTATCCGTATCCTGATTACGTGAGGCGCTGCATGAGGCTGACGATAACGAGATCCAAGAACTCCGAATCGCTGTACGTAATTGAATCCACGTACATCGCGAGTAAGCATTCGTCGAGGGTCGTAGAGAAACTGGGGACGACGGACGCGCTGCGCCTGCGCCTAAATGGACGCGATCCAATCGAGTAGGCCAAGGCGTATGTCGCCGAGCTGAACCAGGCGGATAAAGCGTGCAAGCGGGTGATAAACGTGAGGTTCGATCCTGAGGAAGAACTGAAAAAGGATGAGCGCACTTAGGCCAACGGCGGATATCTATTTGTACAAACATTGTATTATGCGCTGAAACTGGACGATGTTTGCAGGGATGTCCACAGTCGATACAACTTTGAATATGATTTGAACGCGATACTGTCCCAACTAATTTATACGCGTATAATCCATCCGTCGTCAAAAATGTCATCCTACGAGACGGCGAAAACCTTTTTGGAAGCGCCTAATTACGCGTTGGAGGATATATATCGTTCTCTGGATGTAATCGCAAAAGAATCGGATTATATCCAGACAAAAGCATATGAAAACAGTAAACTGCTCGTTAAGCGGAATAACGCGATCCTATATTACGACTGTACGAACTTCTTCTTCGAGATAGAGCGGGAGGATGCGCTGCGCCAGTATGGCGTGTCAAAGGAGCATCGCCCAAACCCAATCGTGCAGATGGCAGCGCGAAGCGGGCGCGTATCTGCAGAATCCCGAAGGGATTCTTTCCTGTGGGGTTATTCATGGACGGGGATGGGATTCCGCTGGCGTTTTCGACGAACCCAGGGGCGATGAACGAGCAGCCCCGCTCAAGCCTTTGAAAGAGCGACTCATGCACGAGTTTTCGTTGGGTAAATTTGTTGTGTGTACGGACGCTGGGTTGGGTTCAATGGCGAACCGGTTGTATAACAACGCCGAAAACCGTGCGTTTGTCGTAACGCAGTCTTTGAAGAAAATGGAAAACTCACTGCGAGAATGGGCGCTGGATCCAAATGGCTGGACTGTGCTGGGAGATACGGTGAAGTGCAATCTAACGCAAATAAACGATGTTTCGGACAATATCAATATATACTATAAGGAACGCAAAACACGCGAAGAAGTAAAGGATGAATATGGCAAAAAGACAATCTTAGAGCAAAAAATGATCGTATCGTATTTGCCTAAGTACAGGAGATACCAGCGGGAGGTACGCGCCGGACAGATAGAGCGCGCAGCTCAAATGGCGAACAGGCCTGCCCGACTGAGCCGGAAGAAGGCGAACGACCCTGCGCGCTTCGTCGAACAGACGCAGTCACCCAAGAAGGAGAAATTGCCCGCAGGAAAGTGGTATTCCTGTCTCAAGCCGCAATAGACAAAGAAGCGATGTATGATGGTTTTTATTGTGTATGTACAAACCTAGATGAGGATATCGACGTTATTATGAAGATTAACCGATGCCGATGGGAGATTGAGGAATCATTCCGCATGCTCAAGAGCGACTTTCGCTCTAGGCCAGTATATCTCAGCCGAGAGAATAGGATAAAGGTGCACTTTCTAACCTGTTTTTTATCGCTACTCCTGTACCGTATATTAGAGAGGCGGTTGGGATTGAAATATACCTCTTCACAAATCATGGGTGCACTTAGGGGAGTGAATTTTCTGGAATTGCCGTATGAAGGCTATATTCCGACATACACACGCACGGACGTGACCGACGCGCTCCACGAGGCGTTCGACTTTAGAACGGATCGTCGCATCGTCACGAAAAAAAGAAGCCCGCCTATTACTCAAAACCTAGCCCCCGCTGCACCGCTTTTCCCTTGATCCACCTTGCTTTTTTCGCTTTTTACTGCCAAAGTCCGGAGTATACCATACAAATTTTACGTCTGCAAGTGGTGATTAGGTGTCTTTTAGTGGCTTTATCATCCCTTTCGAAGTTTAACGTAATTTAGTCACGCGTCGAAATAATCGCTATCGCGCCGAGCACACCTTATAGGCCGCCAGCCTACTGGATCCTCCGCTAACTTTTATTATCCACCTAAGCGTCGCGGCCATCCTGTTCAAAATTGTCGATCATCGTTGTATTGTACCATCCTTCAATGGGCACTCCCCATTCCCGCAGCCGCTTAAGGCATTTGCTTTTGTATGCCTCGTTGCAGACCTCCGGCATTTTTCTTTCCCCCTCTCTTTTATGGACCCAAGAACCAACGGAACCATAGCCCTATAGACCCTATAGCTAATTCTAAGTATTACTACTGTATAGTATATATGTTCAGATTGATCATTATATAAAAAAATCGTTTCAATGAGTCCAAACTCAAAATCACTAGCGTTTAAGCCATATTTGGGGAGTAACCATGGCAGGAACGATGCCGTAATGATTCCTCATGGTTCCGTCTATACGGCGGTTCTGATGTAAACGAGCTGCTTACCATAGCAGGGGATGACGCGCTTACCTGCTGAATAACTGCTATACCGCTGCCAACCGCCGATGCTCTTGATGATCGCCTCGATCTCGTAGGAGTCGGTAAACATCCCCCGGGTCTGCCATCATCTCCTTCCTGTACTGGGGCGTCTGGTGTAAACATCGTTGCTCGTAATTGGGATTGTGATCTCTGTCAAACCTCGGCCCGGTTTTGCGTAGAACGTGGCCGCGCCTCCTCTGGCAAGGACTTTCCGTCCTCGCATATTGTTTAGACAGTTGCGGTCGCCTTGCGTATGGTCTTCGAAATCAAGATACGCTCTAGCGTCTTGAGACCTGCGTAGCAAAGCCCGCATAGGATTGCTCCCTGACAACGTAAATTCTTGACAACAGGTTTTGACTTGTCATGCAACGTTGTCTACACATTTTTTCGTTGAGATTGCTCATTTTTTGTCTTTCTCATGACAACTAGACAGTAATTTTCCCTTACGCGCGTTTTGCGCGTGTTTTACGTGTGATACGCGCGCCTTTGTCTTTATATACCACTAAATAGATATATAAGGTACTCTTGTCTAGTTGTCTAAGGAGCGACGGGATGCTTCATCGCGCAACGGTTTTCTGGGATGACAACTTGCGCAAGACAACCGCTTGACGACTTGTTGTCTGCGACAGTGTAGCGCGCGTGTTGTAAAGGGGCGCAAGAGACGCTCACCCATTGAGCGTGTGCCCCTAAGTCCAGCCTAGGGTCAGCCTCCGACCGTGTGTGCGCAGTCCGCAAAGGGACGTGGAGAGGACGTGAAAACGACAATGCCTGTTAAAGGCATTTAAAGGCCTCTGGGAGAGCTTTGCGTCTGCAGGTGAATAAAAGTTGTCAGGTGGTGGCGAAGGCCGTCTAGAGGCCTTTAAATGCTCGCTAGAGGCATCGGGGTTTATGCGTTATGGAATCAACCCCCAAGGAATGCTTTTTCAGGGTGCATAGCACAACCCTCCCGGCGGTCGATGGGGCATTATATCGAACGCGAGACGGGGGAGACAGTCTAAGCCGCCATCACCCTCCGGCGCACGGAACATACGGTCAGCTTCAATGGCGTTACGCATAATGAACACAGTGCCGCCATACCTGGCAAACAATTTCAACATGCGAAGTCAATGTCGCCAACCTAACGCCTAAAGTGCGGCAACATTTTTTCGCAGCAGGGTCCAGGGTGAAGCGGCGAGCGCCTAGGCGCAGGGCGACCAGTTTTGACGTCAACAGGGTACCTGGATGTGTTGGCGGCCAAAGCCCACAACATCTCCATCACCCGGCATCATTATCACCTCGACAAAGATACCCCGACCGCCTGGCAAAAGAACCAGACGATCGGGCATTCCTGAAGTACCTGGGGAGACTAGCTTCGGCGCGATACCTCCCATAGCACGGACGGCTTTGACTAGGCGCTGCTCAATGCCACCATCTTTCATGGTTAATCCTTCGTTTTTAGTCGTTAATTGTCGATTGCTCCTTAGTACCCTGTAACAGTGTGACAATGTGAGACAGGGTTTCCATATAGTCTATATAACGCGCGGGTGTCATGGACGCAGTATATATCTATATAAAAACCCTTGTTCAAATCATTTACTACCATTGTCACACCATGTCACAGATGTGTAAAAACGAGGTGATTCATGCGTTTTTAGGTGTTACAAGGACTGCGTTCCCACATCCTCTGCTGGCCATACAGTGGAGTACGCACACGTTCCTCTTTATTATCCCATCCTAGCTTACGCAGGATTGTTGTAACATCATGAGCATCCTGCTTACGCATATCCACATGCTCGCGGCGAAAGCATTCGCACCAAACCTCGACCGGACAAACAGTATTGCGCCGCTTTACGCCTTTCAGGTTACAAATGACCCCGCCTTCAAGGAATTCGCGGCGGTTGGGTAAATCCAAATCTTTCCAGCTCTCCAGCAGGAGCGTATCCAGATAATCCGCCACCACGCTTTCGCGAGGATCAGTCTCGATTGCGGCATCTTAAAGCCTCTAGAACGCCTTCACCATAACCGTGAGAACTTTTTTCACCTGCGAGCGCAAAGCCCGTCTAGAGGCTTTTAAATGTCCTTGACTGGCATTGTCGTTTTCAAAGAATCCCAAAAGGATTCTTTCCTGTCTCCGCCGCGATAATTCTCGAACAGCCCCTAAAACGTAAACTCATGTATCGCCTCAACCCCGACGATCCGCTCCATATCCAGCGTTTCGCCAATCCCCGGTTCATCGGCCATCTCCAGCCAGCCGTCGCTCTGCAGCCGATTCGTCTTGAAGAAAGCGGTCTTACCGCCGATAGAATGCAGCAGGACCTCGCAGTACGGGCACACATCCGGCGGCATAGACGCGACGACGTTCATCGCGGGCATCAACGCGTGCCCGTGAGGGATGAACGTCACACCGTACATCTCGCACAAATCGGCGATACGCAAGGCTTCGGTTATCCCGCCGCACCATTCCGGATCGGACTGCATGACGTCGAACACACCCTGTTGCAGGTAAGGGTTTACCTCCATTCGCGTATACAGGTGTTCTCCAGCGGATAAAGGAATGCTCGTCTGTTCTTTCAGGGTGCGATACCCGTCCTGCATATGCGGGCGCAGAATCTCCTCCACCCACACCGGACGCACGCACTCCAGTTCATGAAAGATCATCTTTGCATAGCTGATCGTCCAACCCATCCAACAGTCGAACATCAGTTCATAATCCTGACCTAGCGCCTCGCGCAGCGCGAAGGCGAGGTCGAGGTTCTTCCGCATCCCAGAGGCGCCGGCGTTCGGCCCATACTTGAAAAACCATTTCTGGGCGTTCACGCCCATGGCCTTAATCTCCATCGCCTTTTCCGCCGCTTGTTTCGGTTCCGCCGAAAATCCCAGCGTGCTGACGTATGGGCGAATGCGCCGCCGCCCGCCGCCCAGCAGTTTGTAGACTGGCTGGCCCAGTATCTTGCCCTTCAAGTCCCAGAGCGCAATGTCCGTCGTGCTGATTGCCATCAGGTTTATGCCGGCGCGGCTGTGCCGGTCAAATCGACTCATCACATCCCACAGCAGCCGCGTCTCAAGCGGGTCACGCCCGATGAGATGATGCGCCAAACCATCCGCCGCCGTCATCAACTGACTGCGATAGACGATCGGTCCATGCAGTCCTTCTATGCCTTCGTCGGTCGTCACCGCCAGAAACGCGCCGGTCATCATGCCGTCCCTGTATGAGCCGGGTCCGCGCACGTAGGGTTTGCGGGTATCGTCGGCGTACTCGTCATATACGTCCAACGGGCCCACGGAACAGTCGCCGCTACTGTAGGGCGGCACATA
>JAISBH010000086.1 GCA_031266295.1 Oscillospiraceae bacterium
CGCAGCGGACAGCCGGGTGTTGCGTAGCGCAATATAGATATAGCGTTGCGCAACGCTACGTTTGGGTTGCGTCGCGTAACCCTCGGTTGTCCGCTGCGGCGGGACGCTGTTCGGTTTGCGAACCGAATGCGCTTTAAGTTTGTGGCGCCCCGCCACTATGGCGTAAGTTGACTATTACTTTATAGCGTTTTTACTGGCGGGGCGCAGGGTTGGATCGGTGGAACGTTGGGACGAGGAACGTCCCAGCGGGGAGCCTGGGACTCTGTCCCAGACCCTGCGAAGGGCTATCCGCCCTTTCGAATCCTGACCAGGCTTCGCCTGGACCATCGTGACGCACATTCCGTCGGCTTCGGTCAGCTGGTTGTGCCCCGATACTCTATCTCGTAACGTAACCGACAACCCTCATCGCCCCCCTAGGGGGAGATGTCGCCGCAGCGACAGAGGGGGTTCCCCGGGGGGGGGATGTCAGTCCAACACTCCCGCTAGTTCCGGCTTCACCATGGGCTTCTCGCGCTTATACTTGGTCGTCAGTTCTACGGTGCTGCCGGTTCCGGCGTTCAGTGTGGTCATGATCTCCAGTACGTGCAGCGTTTGCTTGTATGACGCGCGAGGTGCGCGTTTATCCTCTATCGCCTTGGCCATGTCGGCTAGACCCAGCGCGCGCGAGTTTTCCTTGTACTCGAACATGATCGGTATCTCGTACGCGCTGCCCTTGTCCTCGCCTCTTATTATCTTGATCGGCCCGCCGAACGTGTTCGGATCAGGACAGATCAGCGTCCCTTCCGTGCCATATATATCCAAATGCATCCCATCGTTCGAGTACACGTCAAACGTCGTCAGTATCGTCCCTACCACCCCGCTGTCGAACGTCAGTATCCCGTTTATGTGAGTGGCCACGTCCACGTCAATCACTGTGCCCGCGAACGGTTCGCTGGTGATCATCCGCTTCTTGAAACTGGTCTTGGTCACCCCTACCGCCGACTTCACTCCGCCCAGCAGGTTGATCAGCGCCGTAATATAATACGGACCCATGTCCAGCATCGGCCCGCCGCCGAACTTGTAATAGAACTCCGGATCCGGATGCCACGTCTCATGGCCATGCCCCGCCATCACTGCCTGCGCCGCTATCGGTTCCCCTATCATCCCGGCGTCAATCAGCTTGCGGCACGTCTGAATGCCCGCGCCCAGGAACGTGTCCGGTGCGCCGCCTAGATACAACCCCTTCGCCTCGGCCAGCGCCGCCAGCTTCTTGCCTTCGTCCCACGCAGCGCCCAGCGGTTTCTCGCTGTAGACGTGCTTGCCCGCTTCCAACGCCTGGCGCGTCACCTCATAATGCTCGTAGGGCCGCGTCAGATTCAGGACTATGTCTATCTCCGGATCGGCGAACAACTCCTGCATCGTGTCGTATATCTTGGGGACATTGTACTTCTCTTGCGCCTTTTCCGCCCTATCGCGGATCAAGTCGCATACCGCCGCCAACTCTATCTCCTTGAACATCTTGGTGATGTTCTCCAGATAGATGCCGCTGATCGCGCCTACGCCTACCATGCCGATCTTTATCATGTCAGCCGCTCCTTAATACATCTTCGCCAGGTTCTCAAAACGTTCGGTCGTCAATCCGCGCGCCAGCGCGTACCCCTTGCCCTCGCCTGCCCAGAGCATACCGCGCTCCATCAACACCTCAGCGTTGGGCGACTTGTCAAACACGTCGTCGTGATGCCCCAGCGACGTATAGAACACCCTGCCCAACCCCCAGAACTTCGTCCACGCGATGGGCATGTCGACAGGCTTGTTCGATACGTGATAATATGAAACCGACGGGAACCGCGTCGTCGCCAGCACCTCTATCGCTGGATCTACATGCAGATAGTAATGCTCGCTTGAGACCGCGAAATCCTCCAATCCCTCTGTGATCGGACTGGAGCCGTGGTTGATGTTGACCATATACTCCACGCCGTCGCCGCCGGGATGGCTGACCCACTGCCCGCCCGTCATGAACTGCCACTCCGTATCATTGCGGAACGAATCGCACATGCCGCCGTGACAGCCTGCCAGACCCACGCCCGCTCCGACCGCCTTGGCGATGTTCTGCGAACGCTCGCGCTCAATCTCGCCCATTGTCCAGCACGCGACGATCAAGTCCAGCGTCTTCAGCTCGTCCAGGCTGTCCGCTTTCTCGTGATTGTCTGTTACCTCGACCTCGTAGCCGCGCTTCTCCAGCAGACCCGCGAAACGCTTGCTGGTCAGTTTCGGCTCGTGCCCGTCCCATCCGCCCTGAAAAATCCACGCCTTCTTCGCCATGTCCATACCCTCCTTGTTTATTGATGAATTATTAAACCCGTTGTATTTAATGAATTACTAAACCCCCGTTGTACTTGATGGATTATTAAACCCATTTTATTTAATGTAAACTCGCCGCTCCGTCGGCGATCGGTTCCATTATGATCTGTCCCGCGCTGACCCTGAAGCATCTATCCCCAAACGCCTTCGCGGCGTCCGCTCCAGTTGTGATCATTACCGTCGTGACCGGCTGGATTCGCGTGAACCGCCATACTGCGCGCAGATACGCCCGCGATCTGGCAGGATTCAGCGCCATCCTCGGTTCGACGGCGATCAATGCCTTCGGCAGCGCCATCAGCGCCATTCGCAGCGCCAGCAGACACGCGTGCTCGGCGGACAATCCGTCCGCGCGCAAGTCCAGCGCCGATTCCATACCCATCTCGCCCAACGCCGCGCGAAACAGCGCGGACTCTGCGCGTCCAGGAGCGCTTCTTAACGGATGACCCTGTCCATATGAATACGCTAGCGACATATTCTCCATCACCGTGAAGCGAGGAATCAGCAAGCTTCGCGGATCCTCCGGCAGCAGCGCCATCACCCTGTCGCGCGCCGCCGGATCTAGGCTTGCGGTGTCCGCGCCATCCACAACTACCCGACCCGCGTCCGGCCTGCGCTGTCCCGACAAAGTCAGTGCGATGGGTTCAATAGCGTCGTCATCCTCGACATATAGCGACACGATAGTTCCCTCCGCCGCGCTAAACGACGCGCCGCGCAAGGCTCCCGGTACGGAAACGGACTCCATTCGCAGCATCGGTTAGAATCCCCGCGCTTTCGCGATCGCGGCGAGAATCGCCGCTAAAACGCACCATAATACCGCGCCGACGACAGCGGCTACGACGTCCGCAACGCCTTGCGCCCTGCAGCGATTCGACGCCGTGCGGCCCAGCGCGCCGACGGCTGTCCCGGTGATCCAGGCTCCGACAGGCATTACTGCGGACGCGCTTGCCGAACCCTGCGGCGCCATTGCGAACAGCATCCCAGCCGTTCCGGCGAGTACGCCGCCCGCAATCAGGGTCGCCATCTTCGCCAACGATGCTGGAACTATCTGATACCTTACATTATCACCGCCCAAACCCACGGCGCGTATACCCAGCGCCAGCCTGCCGCGCGCCAGCCATATCCATAGCCCCGACATGATAATCAGTGCGATGCATCCGATAATCACGCTGAACCTCGGATTCGCCGTCATCCAGTCCGGCTCAGCCTCCGCGCCGAACACGCGCAGCGCTAGTATACACAACGCACTAACCGAACCTCCGCTCAGCCATAGTGCGCAACCGCTTGACGAGTGCGCCAGCCAGGTCAGCATCGATGGTACAATCGCCGCCATCGCGCCGACCGGAAGCCACGCGTACGCGCCTTCGCGCAATAACATAGAAGAAACCGCAGCCGCCAGCGCGAACGCCCCCTCCACGCTTGGATCGGGCGAGGCAAGCAGCCTCGGCGATACCGACGCAGCCAACGCGAGCAGCGCTATCACAGGTATATACGGCGCGATTTCCCGCATCAGCTGGTGAATATCCATTCCCGCTGCACATAAAAGTTGACTATGAATAGTAGCGCATCCACTGGAAGCTTAATCCAGAACGATCGGCCTGGCGAGAATGATGACAACAGATGGGTCAGCGTCGCGCCTATGGCCAGTTGCGCGGCGGCCAGCGCGGCATAACGAAGCGCCGACTGCCAGCCTCCTTTCTGAAACACGATCGTCCGGTTCAGCGTGAAGTTCAGCGCCGCCGATATCGCGCGCGCGCCGGAATACGCCAAACCAATCCCCATCCCGGCGTTCAAGAACGCCGCGTACATCCCCCAGTCCGCCGCAAGCGACAGCACGGACGACAATCCGAACCTCAGCAGCACCGCCATTATGCGCAGCGCGTCCTTAAACGGATTGAAGTGCGAACCCTTGTTGTCGTTGATGTACACCGTTTCTATGGGTGCTTCAACCAGTTCCAGCTTCAGTTCCTTCAGCCGGAGCAGCATGTTCATCTCGTATTCGTATCGTTCGCCGGGCAGACGCATCATGTCGGGCAGCGAAGCGGCGGGAAGCCCGCGCAGTCCGGTTTGGGTGTCGCGGCAGCGTATCCCTGTTATCCATGTATAAACAAAGCGTGTGATGCTGTTCCCCGCGCGGCTCTTCAGCGGCACCTTGCCCGTAAACGCGCGCACCCCAAGGGCCAGCGCGCCGGGATGCTTGCCTAGCAAGTCCGCTACCTTCAGTATATCGTCCGTGGTATGCTGGCCGTCGGCGTCGGCAGTTACCACGGCTGGCGGATTCTCGCGCATTAGCAGTGCGTTTAATCCTGTTTTCAGCGCGTGGCCCTTGCCCAGGTTCACGGCATGAGTTAAGACCGTTGCGCCGAACGATTTCACTTGATCGAATATATCGGCATAAGCGGTGCCGCCGCCATCGTCCACGACGAGTACGTCCAGGCCGCGTCCGCGCAGATCGCTCACCAGCGCGGCGAGTCTCTGGTCGGGTTTGTACGCGGGGATCAGTATGGTAGTGTTATTGGGTACTGTAGTTGAGAGCATATCGCCTCCGCTAGGGGAACGCTTAAAGCCGAATACATGATACCATCACTGAAATGATTTGGCAAGGTTTTATGAAATGGTCCTCTGCCGCTGGGGAACCCCTTCTGTCGTGGGGAACCCCCTCTGTCGCTGCGGCGACGCGGCGCGTCCGCGCCTTCGGGAAGGGGATTGCGATCCCCCTCCCGACCTCCCTCGGGCTTGGAACGGAAGAACGGGGAAACGAGTTGCGTTACGAGATAGACTCTAAAGCACAACTGGTTGTCCGAAGCCGACGGACTGTGTGCAAACGATGGTCCAGGCGAAGCCTGGTCAGGTTTCGAAAGGGCGGATAGCCCTTCGCAGGGGCCGGGACGCGGC